>NZ_JBNGOY010000010.1:0-137771 GCF_050589805.1 Carboxylicivirga fragile
ATTGAGGGGTGGTATAATAGCAAGAGATTACACTCTTCATTGGGATATGTAACTCCCATTGAATATGAATTAAATTATTACCAAGTTTTAATTGCCGCTTAAGGTCTTAAAAAAACGTCCGGTTTTTATTTGTAATTCCATACAAGATAGAAGATCAGAAACCAGTGAAGTTATAGGTACAGGATATACCAACGATTTACTTAAAAACTTAGAAGCAGCAACTAGTCTTACTGCAGAAGAATTCAATATTCAAAAGAATAAGATTGGCTATTTTGGTAGAATTTCATATGCTTATGCCAATAAGTACCTTGTAAATGCATCTTTTAGACGTGATGGTAGTTCTGTTTTTGGAACAGAATCTAAGTGGGGTAACTTCCCTGCGGTATCTTTAGGATGGAATGCACATAATGAAGATTTCTTGAGTGAAAATGATATTCTTAGTAAATTAAAATTGAGAGTGAGTTATGGACTGACAGGTTCTGAGAACTTTGATTTGGACAACGATGTACTTAGCAATTGGCCATATTTAGCACAATTAGGAAATACCAATGCAATTATTAACGATGTAATAACAACTGGTGTTTCTCCTTTAAATATTGCTAATCTACAATTACAATGGGAAGCTTCTGAGGAATTTAACCCTGGTATAGATTTTGGATTTCTAAATAACCGTTTTTCAGGTTCGATAGATTATTATAAAAGAACCAGCGATAAGTTGTTGCTAAACATACCTGTATCATATCAGACTGGATTTAGCAACGGTATTGTAAATAAAGGAAAAGTAGCAAACAGTGGTTGGGAATTTGAGTTGAGAACCAAAAACATTGTAAATGCCAATTTCTTTTGGCAAACTACTTTTATAGCCTCTACCAATAAAAACGAATTGCTTGATTTTGGTGATTCAGACGGAGCTTTATCTCAGGACGCATGGGGTAGAAACTCTCAATGGATAAACTCTGTTGGTAATCCGATATCGTCTTTTTATGGCTATGTGGTAGACGAAAGTAAGGAGTTGCCTGGTGAATATTGGGATTCTCCATGGCTTCCAATTAATGGGGTTTCAGAAGATGTTATCGTTAAAGATTTGAATGGTGATGGTTTAATTACCGATGAAGATAAAACGATATTAGGCGACCCATACCCAGAAATTAACTGGAGTATAACTAATGAGTTCAAATATAAAAATTTCGATTTTTCTTTTATGTTTCAAGGGAGCCAGGGAGCTGAAGTGAGAAATGTTGGTGATCAATACTTTTTCTCTCATTGGAACGGAGCTACTACTGATGAGCAAGCGGTTGTAGATGCCGGAATCATACCTGATGCTTCTTTTCTTCAGCAGAGAGTTCATACAAATGATATTGTTATGAGTGCAGGTTATGTTTCATTGAGAAATATAAATCTTGGTTATACTTTTTCAAATGCTTTAATCTCAAGAATAGGATTACAATCATTAAGACTTTATGCTACAGGTCAGAATGTGCTATATATCACATCTGATGATTATCATGGTTTTAACCCAGAGTTTATTGATAGTGTTAATACACCAACTACTTATGGTGCTCAAAGAGGGGGTACACCTTTATTTAGTACTTACTCAGTTGGTTTAAATGTTAAATTTTAATCAAAAAACGAAATTATGAAATATATAAAGTTTTTAATTATAGCTATCACAGGGTTTCTATTTAATTCTTGTGATTCAGATGAGTTCTTGAATCCTTTACCAGATTCTGCCATAGTTGCTGAAACTTATTTTCAATCAGATGCTGATGTTTTGACTGGGATTATTGGTATTTATGATGCCATACAAGGTGTTAATGAAAATACGGAATCAAGTACAGAAAGGTATAATAGAGGCGTACAGCTAGAGTATCTTTTAACTGAGCACCGATCGGATAATACCAGAAGTATGACTCTTGAAGGTTCAAGAGCCGATTTTCACCGTTACATTGTTGAGCCTGAAAATATTCAGTCCGAGGACTATTGGCAATCGATGTATGAAATTATTTTTAGAGCCAATAATGTTCTAAAATATGTAAATAAGTCAGATGCTGCCAATGTTAATAAATATACAGCAGAGGCTAAGTTTTTAAGAGCTTACGCATATTTTAACTTAGTGAGATTGTATGGAGCTGTGCCTTTGGTAACCTCTATTTTAGGCCCAGAAGAAAAAGAAGCGCTTTTTACAAGAGTGGCGGTCGAAAAAGTTTACGAACAAATTATAGCTGACTTGCAAGAAGGTGTAACTCATATGGATAATACCTATAATTCCAGAGCTTCAAAAGCAGCGGCTCAAGGATTGTTAGCTAAAGTGTACTTAACGCTTCCAACACCAAACTACGCAGGTGCTAAATTGCTATGCGAAGCCATTATTGGTTCAGGTACTTTTGCTTTGCAGAATGATTTTCATGATGTATTCTATAATGAATTAAACAATGAAGTTATTTTTGCCATTCAGTACTTATCTGTAAACCCGGAGCAAAGCCAAGGTTTTTCTTCAGAATTCACTTCTTATAATCGTCAAGGTAGACAGGATGGACTTAATATTGTAAACCCAAATCTTGCTGAAGACTTTATTGCTGTAGGGGGAAATAGAACCGCTGTTTCTTATGCGGCTTATGGTGAAGATGCTGAGCTTCCTGTACCAGAGAATGCAGAAGTTGTTAAGTTTTTACCTGATGGATCAGATATTTCAGACCCGAACCTACCAACATATGGGGAATCTCCTTCTTATGCTGGTAACGACTGGATTATTCTACGATATGCAGATGTACTTTTAATGCATGCTGAAGCTATTATGGCAGGTGGAAATACTAGTGATGCCAGTGCCATTGATTCTTATATGGAAGTTAGAACTAGGGCAGGTTTTGATGCTGTCGCAGATCGTCCTTCTGTTTTAACAACAGATGCTTTATTACTTGAAAGAAGAGTGGAATTGGCTTTTGAAAACCATCGTTTCTTTGATTTATTACGATTTGGAGTTGCACACGATGTGTTAGGTGCGCATGCTGCCGAAATGGGATATACAAGTTATAATATTAGAAGATTATTATTACCAATTCCATCTAGAGAAATAAATTTAAGTGAAGGTATTTTGACACAAAATCCGCAATAATATTTTAAACATTAAGATTATGAAAAATCAATTAAATATTTTCAAGATCACCATGAAGGTGTTGTTCATATCGGTAGTGTTTTTATCGGTAAGTTGTGAAGAAGCTTTTAAGTATGAATTACCGGAAGCTGGCTCTAAACCAGATTTGAGTCCACCAGTAGCTAGTTTTGCTTATCTTCCAAACGCAGAGGATTTCAGGACAGTTGAATTTAATAATACGTCAATAGAATCGATTAAATATGAGTGGGACTTTGGAGGAGGAAATACTTCAACAGAGAAAGATCCTAGTTATACTTTCGAAGCAGGGGAAGGAACGTATCCAGTAACATTGACTGCTATTGATGGAAATGAAGCATCAAATACTATAACTGTGGATGTTGAGGTAGTAGATAAATTTGTACCTATTCCGGTTACAATTCTCAATGGGGATTTTAATGGTGGATCTTCCGATTGGAAATTTGCCTCTTTTACAGGTGGAAATACTAATCCGTTTAACTCTAGTTCTGATGGATCTTGGCTTAATTATGATGGAACCGATAATGGAGCGAAGACATCAGGAGCTAAATGGACCAAATCAACTTCTGCAGGTGCTTACTTAAGTGCTAATACAAGATACGCGTATCAGGCTATCATTGTATCTCCTTCTAATATAGAACGTGATGTGGAATATATTCTTGAATATGAATATGCAATTAAAACTCCGGCAGAGCAAGTAGGTGTTGCTCCGGATGGGAATAGAATCATTGCTGAAGTTTTAGATGGTCATTTTGACGATGGTGCCGATGCGGTAGCAAGTACCCATGTTAGTCAATATGTTGGATCCGAAGTAAAAGGGAAAACATCTTTTACCTTGGTTGAGCAAAAATTTACTGCCAATGCTAGTGGTGAAATGTCTATCATGTTTTATGCGGTAACAGATGTGGATCTATACTTAGACAATGTCAAAGTTTATCCAGCAAAATAAGTTTGTAGGAAGTTAAAAACAATTAAACAAATGGTTATGAATTTATTTAAAAAAGGAATATTTGCCATATTTATCATAGGTCTGATAGCATCATGTGAAACAGATAAGATAATTGAGCCAGGCGATGAGGATTCAACTGGTTCGGGACTAACTGAAATTACATTTTCAAGTTTTACGGCAACGCCAGGTCCTGACGAGAATGGAGTTGAAGATGGCACTTACGTAACGGTAGAGCCACTAGCAATTGGAGTTGATGGCTATGATGTTGACTTCGGAAATGGTGCTTCTTCTATTGTAAGTATTGAGGCAGGAGGTTCTGCTTCATACGACTATCCTAATGAAGTTGAAGTAGCTACATATACAATAAAAGTAACTGCAAAATCAGATGTTTTAGAAAATGTTTCTCAATCGCAAGACTTAACAGTTGAGCATGAAGTTGCTGCGGTAAGTTCAGCACCTGACTCGCCTACTATTGGTCTTGAGGAAGTGTTAGCTATTTATAGTGATGGGATTGAACATAGTGGTGAATTTATCTCTTACAGATATGAAGCGGCAGGAGTTGACTTTACCGCAGGAGCTGCCCAACAGGGTGAAGTTACGATGGAATCTGGAAATAAGGTAATGCAATACTCGCGACTTAGCGAAGATGTTGCTGCATCAATTGCATTAGATCAAATTATTGTTGCCGATGCATTTGGCTCTAGCGTTGCTGCTACGCACCTACATTTAGACGTTCATTCTGATTTTGCAAAGGGTATTGATAAGTTGAGATTAGTATTAGTGAATGGCGATACAGAATATGATTATAATCTGGATTTAGTAGATGGTGAGTGGATAAATTTGAATTTAGACTTAGCTACTGATTTTTCAGGACCTGTTGTTCAGTTTGACGAGATTAAATTTGAATTAGGTGCTGAAGGTATGGCAGAAGATGCTGCCACTCTTAATGTTGATAATGTGTTCTTACACAAGCCAATTACTTCTGTTATTCTTAATGGAGATTTTGATGCTAAAACTGATCATTGGAGATTTACAACTTTCACCGATGGTACCACAACTCCTTTTGGTTCTAGTTCTGATGGATCCTGGACTAATTATGATGGTTCAGATAATGGATCTAAAACACCAGCTGCTAAATGGACAGCTAGTCAATCAGGAGGATATCTTCAAACTTCTAACTCGAGATATGCATACCAGGCACTTCAGTTATTGCCAAATACGGACTATGTTTTAGAGTACGAATATACAATGAAGAGTGATGATGCTAATGACCCAATTGGAGGTAGAAGTATTGTTGGTCTGGTATTAGATGCTCATTACACTGATGGTGCTGAAGCTGTAGCTAATTTAGCGTCTAATTTAGGAAATCATGTTGGAACGATTGCCGAGGGTAAATTTTCAGATACAGTTGGAACCTTAGTTCAGCTTTCATTTACGACTAATGACAGTGGTGAAGTTGCAGTCATGTTTTACGCAGTTACATCAGTAGATTCTTGGATTGATAATGTTAAGGTGTATCAGGATTAGAATCATATAATAATTCAATTTAGTGGAGCCGACCATGATAATAATTTTTCACAAACGAGCCACGATGGCTATCGAGGAGTTATTATCATGGGAGTTCTATCTGTTACCATAATTAATTACAGACAGATGAAAAATTTCCGAATAGAACTATTAATAACTGTATTAACATTATTTCTATCTGCTAACGCTAATTCTTCTAACAAGATAAATGGCCTTACAGAATCGGAAAGTAAAATTGAAAAACGCGATAAAAAGAAGAAAAAGAAAGTTAAGCTTCCAAATATAGATTTAAGCCATTGGAAAGTAACTTTACCTATATCAAACGATGCAGGCAAACCTTTTGAAATTGAGCCGCCCGAAATTTCGAATTTTGCATCAATGGAAATCGCAAAGTCCTATATGTATATCGACTCTACTAGGGGTGCTATCGTTTTTCATGCAAAGCCAACTGCTTCAACAACTAAGAATACGAAGTATTCTCGGTCAGAGTTAAGAGAGCAAATGGTTCCTGGTGAAAATAACGTGAATTGGACCTTTAAGGATGGCGCTTATATGAAGGGTAAATTAGCGATGGATGCTACATCTAGAGATGCAGATGGAAAATACCATAGAACCATAATTATGCAAATTCATGGTAGGTTAACAAATGAGCAGCGTGATTTAATAGGAGCTGATGATAATAATGCGCCACCTATTCTGAAGATATATTGGGATAATGGAAAAATCCGGGTTAAAACAAAGGTGCTTAAAAATTTAAATGCGACAAATGAAGCCTTACTGCATGAAGAAGCTTGGGGTGATGACAAAGGGTTTAATTTCGAAGAAGAAGTTGGCTTTCGGAAATTCACTTTAGAGGTTAAAGTTTCTGAAGGTAAGATGGTTGTTGTTTTAAATAATACTGAATTTAAGGTTTACGAAAATATTCACATTGAAAAATGGGGCGTTTTTGAAAACTACTTTAAGGCTGGAAATTATTTACAAACAAGAGATGAAGGAGCATATTCATCGGTGAGGTTTTATGAGTTGAGTGTCAGTCATTAATTATTTTAAAGCCGAAACAATATTTGACATGTTGGTAACCAGATTATAGTAGATGTTTTGGTTACCAATAATTATTGCTTTAATAGATTTTCTTGGAGGAGAGGGTGATCCATCAGTATACAACTGATGGAAACGTACATTGGTTAGCTGATGGGTCGCTTTTATCCAGGAATGAGTAGTAGAACATAAAAACTTACAAAAGTTATTAGAAACAAAACTTAAATAGTAAGATGCGAATTTTAAATTACATAGTAATATTGGTGTTTGTTTTGTCAGCGTCTTGTTCTTCTCCAAAGAATAAAAAACATCAACCCTCGCTTATCCTAACAGCTGGGGCCGTTGACCAAATAAAGAGCGAATTAAATAATTTGCCAATATTGCAACGTTCTGTATCTAAATTAACTCACGAGGTTAACGAGGATATGAAACTAGGTGTTAATGTACCTGTGCCAAAAGATCCGGCAGGAGGTTATACGCATAATCGTCACAAACAAAATTATATCACCATGAAAGGTGCTGGCGTACTTTGGCAGCTTACTGGTGAATTAAGATATAAGGATTATGTGCGCGATATGTTAGTGGCCTATGCTGAGATGTATCCATCTCTTGGGTTTCATCCGGTACAGAAATCATATGCGCCTGGTAAGTTATTCTGGCAATCATTGAACGAGGCAGTTTGGTTAGTTTATACGAGTCAGGCCTACGATTGTATCTCTGGTGATTTGTTAGAAGAGGAAAGAACCCTAATTGAATCACAATTGTTGATTCCATTTGCTAACTTTCTTTCGATAGAAACGCCTAAAGTGTTCAACCGTGTTCATAATCATGGTGTATGGGCAGCTGCTGCAGTAGGTATGACAGGATTTGCCATAAACAATAACGAAATGGTTGAGCATGCATACTATGGTGTTAGTACCGGACCAAAAGATGAAAAGGTTGGTGCAGGTTTTTTTACACAGCTCGATCAATTGTTTTCGCCTGACGGTTATTACACAGAGGGACCTTACTACCAAAGGTATGCTCTATTGCCATACATGTTGTTTGCTCAGGCCATTGATAATAACCAACCGGAGTTGAATATTTTCGAATATCGCGAAGGTATATTAAAAAAGGCGGTGTTAGCTACATTGCAATTGACAAGTACTGATGGCCGATTCTTTCCATTTAACGATGCTTTAAAAAGTATGTCGTACATGGCAACTGAATTGGTGCATGCTGTGGATATTGTTTATGCTGTTGATCCATCAAATAAGGAGTTACTAAGTATTGCTCAGGAACAAGATGAAGTTATTATTTGCGATGCAGGTTTGGATGTTGCCAAAGCAATTAATAATAATGAAGCCAAAGCTTTTAAATGGCAGTCTTTAGAATTTAGTGATGGCCCCAAAGGAGATCAAGGAGCTGTTGGCGTATTGCGTTCAGGTAGTGGTAAAGATGAGCAATGTGTGATTATGAAATATGCTTCACAAGGTATGGGGCATGGGCATTTCGATCGATTGACTATTCAGCTTTATGATGGAGCAAATGAAATATTGCAAGATTATGGGGCTGCCCGTTATGTCAATGTAGAGTATAAACATGGTGGCCGTTATTTGCCAGAAAACAAAACATGGGCAAAGCAAACCATTGCACACAATACCTTAGTAGTTGATAACAATACTCAGTTTGATACTAATTTAAAGAAAGCGACTAAGACTTCATCGGAGCCATGGATTTTTAATGGAGACGATGTGAAACTACAAGTAATGAGTGCAAAGGAGTTGAATGCTTATAGTGGAGTTGAGATGCAACGCACATTAGCTTTAATTCAAGATGAAGAAGAAATAGAGCATTCTGTGGTAGTTGATGTAATTAAAGTTGCTGCAAGTGAGAATCATGATTATGATTTACCTTATCACTATTTAGGGCAGTTTATGGATTCGAATCTGGACTATAAAGCTGAGGTCGATGTTAAAAAGGCACTAGGTCAGGATAATGGATACCAACATTTGTGGTTAGATGGTGAAGCTTCAGCTACAGAAGATCAAAGCAAAGTAGTATGGCTGAATAATGGTCGTTTTTATACACTTATTAGTGAGACAAAAGAGGGTGATCAGGTTCTATACACACGATTGGGAGCTAACGATCCCGAGTTTAGTTTGCGTAACGAGCCTTCTGTTATTTTGCGCCGCAAGAATACACCAAGTACTACCTTTAGTGCTGCTATAGAAGTGCATGGAAGCAAGCATCCGGTAACCGAAATTGTGGAAAATTTAAAAAGCAATTTAGTAAAGGTGACAACGGTGTATGATACTAAGGATTATACAGCTGTTCAATTGGATTTTAATTCGGGTCATAAAAAGGTTTTTGTGATTTGTAATCAAGATAATAGTATGGAAGGTCAGCACGAAATACAGTGTGGTGACCAACAATATAAATGGCAAGGTGCTTATGCCTTGTTTTAAAAATATAACTTAAAAGTATTTACATAAAAGAAAACGTTATGAAGAGATTTAGTGAAAAGTTTATTAAGACTCAAAGTATGGAGTGGGAAGAACTTGGTGGAGGTGTCTCTCGCAAGTTTTTAGGTTACGATAATCAAATAATGATGGTTCAGGTGAAGTTTGAAAAGGGCGCTGAGGGCACTCCTCACGATCATTTTCATACACAGGCAACCTATTGTGCCGCTGGTAAATTTGAGTTTACCATCGACGGTGAGAAAAGTATTGTAGAAGCTGGAGATGGTGTTTACATCGAGCCAAATTTGGTGCATGGAGCTTTGTGTCTTGAAGCTGGAATCTTAATTGATGTATTTAGTCCGGTTCGTGAAGATTTCCTTCAAGGAAATGCGGTATCGTATTTTGGTGATAAAAAATAAAGAACATGAAGATAAAAGGATTACGTTGGGTAATTATTGGGCTTATATTTTTAGCTACAGTAATTAACTATATCGACAGAAGTGCCCTATCAATTATGTGGGGTAACGAAAATGTAGAAGGTTCCATTGCACAATCTTTAGATTTAACCAAAGATGATTATGGAAATATCTTAAATATTTTCATGGTGTTTTATGCCTTGGGGCAGTTATTCACCGGTAAAATATTTGATAAAGTAGGTACTCGAATTGGGTATGTATTATCTATCGGAGTTTGGGGGCTTTCGTCTTTCTTACATTCGACTGTACGTGGATTTTTATCCATTAGTATATTCCGTAGTTTACTTGGTTTCTCCGAAGCTGGTAATTGGCCTGGAGCGGTTAAAAGTAATGCAGAGTGGTTTCCGATTAAAGAGCGAGCTATTGCGCAAGGCTTATTTAATGCAGGAGCTTCCATTGGATCAGTTATCGCACCAATTTTTATTGCCACCTTGTTTGTTGCCTATGGTTGGAAAACAACATTTATGGTAGTTGGTTCCTTTGGTATCATTTGGATAATTCCTTGGTTGTTAATTAATAAGGCAGGCCCTAAAAAGCACCCTTGGATAACCAAAGAGGAGCAAGATTATATCCTGGACGGACAGAGTGAGGCCGACAAAAAGGATGATGGAGAAGCAAAAGGCAAAAGTTTGAAAGAAATTCTTAGTCATCGCGAATCGTGGGCGATTGTAGTGGGACGTTTCTTCTTAGAGCCAATTTGGTGGCTATTTGTTGGTTGGATGCCTATCTATTTGTTTGATGTTTACGGATTTGATGTGAAACAAGTAGGTATGTTCGCCTGGGTTCCATATGTAGGTGCTGCTTTGGGTAGTATCGCTGGTGGATATGTTTCTGGTCGAATAATTTCGAAAAGCAATTCGATAAACAAAGGGCGTAAAACAACAATCTTAATTGGAGGTATTATAATGTTCCTTGGACTGGTAGCAACGGTGTTGTTTGGTAGTTCGGCTATTGTGTTTGTATCTATTGTATTCTTTGTGTTGTTTGGTTTTCAGTTTGCCATCGGTAATGTTCAGACCTTACCAAGTGATTTCTTTGGTGGAAAATCAGTTGGTTCTTTGGCTGGATTAGGTGGTATGGTTGGTGTATTCTCTGTAATTGTGATGAACTGGATTGTACCTCGAGTAGTAGATGCATTTGGTTACAACCCAATATTTGTAGGGATAGGTATTTTCGTGCCACTTGGTGTAATGGCAATTTTCTTCTTTGCCAAAAACATCAAATCTGTTGAGTAAAGAAATAGTTGTTTAGGATCAATTTAGTTTAAATAAAATATTAAAATATAAAATCATGAGTAAAGAAAATAAAGTAGCTGTAGTAACTGGTGCAACTGGTGGAATAGGTTTTGAAGTAGCTAAGCGACTAGGTAAAGATGGATATACTGTTATTTTAAATGGTATCGAAGATGAAGCTGGAGCAAAAAGAGTTGAAGAGTTGAGTGCAGAAGGTATTACCGCAGAGTATTATGGTTTTGATGTAACTAAAGAAGAAGAAGTAACTTCTAATATTAATGCCATTGGTGAAAAGTACGGTCGTATTGATGTGCTTGTGAACAACGCAGGTGGTCTGGGAGGAAGATCTCGATTTGAAGAAATGACTACTGAGTTTTACCGATTTGTGATGGCCTTAAACCTTGATTCAGTGTTTTTTGCATCAAGAGCTTGTATTCCTTTCCTTAAAAAAGGAGAGAATGCATCAATCATCAATTATACATCTAATGCTGGTTGGAATGCTGGAGGACCTGGAGCAGGTATCTATGGAACATCTAAAGCCGGAGTACATGCCATTACGAGAGCATTGGCGAAAGATTTAGCTGAAGATGGTATTCGTGTAAATGCTGTGTCACCAGGTACTATTGATACGCCATTCCATGCTCAAATTAAATCGACTAAACCTGAGGTTTTTGCTTCATGGAAGAATAATATTTTACTTGGTAGACTTGGTCAACCAGAAGAAGTTGCTTCTGTTGTATCGTTCTTAGCTAGTAAAGATGCTTCATTTATCACTGCTGAAACTATTCAGATTGGTGGTGGTCAGGCCTTAGGAATTTAATAATACATTTTGGATTTACTTAATTACCTGCTCCTTGTTCTTGCTGGAGTTGGAGCAGGTTTTATTAATGTAGTTGCAGGAGGTGGATCGTTAATAACACTACCATTGATGATTTTTCTCGGTTTGCCTCCTGTTGTAGCTAATGCCACCAATCGCATAGCATTACTGGCACAAAATGTTGTGGCAGTTTCAAATTTTAAAAAGAAAAAAGTTTCTCCGGGAAAGTATGGGATTTATCTAGGAATCGCAGCTTTGATTGGGGCAATTATTGGTGCTAATCTGGCCATTGATATCCCCGAAAAGTTGTTCAACCGCATCCTATCGGCGGTCATGATAATTGTGGCCATTCTTTTGGTGTTCAAACCAAATTATTCAGTAGATACCGGTGAGAAATTATCTGGGAAACGAAAATGGACTGGAGTAATAGCTTTTTTCTTTATTGGTATCTACGGTGGGTTCTTACATGCTGGTATCGGTTTTATCATGATGTTAGCTCTGGTTAAGATTAATGGATTTTCATTGGTTAAAACCAACAGCATTAAAGTCACCGTTGCGTTAATTTACACAGTGTCAGCTTTGGGTGTTTTTATTTATCAAGATTTAATTGATTGGAAAGCAGGTTTGATTCTCGCTATTGGTAGTGCAAGCGGAGGTTGGCTTGGTAGTACCTTTACGGTTAAAAAAGGAGATAAGTGGATTAAACGATTATTGCTTCTGGCTATAGTAGTGATGGCAATTAAGTTATGGGTGTTTTAAGTTAATGGTAACGTGGATTATACAGAAAAATAATGAGGTGATATTGCCTCGAAATATGTAATATTAATTCTACAAGTATGAAAAGATTATTTACTTTATTCGTAGTAAGTTGCATGGTTTCGTCCATGTTTGCACAAATTCAATTCGTTGAAAACTTTGAATCGTTCAATGCTAGTGATCCTATTGAAGAAGGAGTCGTATTGTCTGAAACATCTTGGTATCGTTGTTTAAAATCAACAAATCAAAATGGTGTGAGTCCTGTTGTTAGTGCTGGAGCTTTGACTTATAGCGGATATATTGCCTCTGGAATTGGTAACTCAGTGGTATTATCTGCCGATGACACTAATGATGATCGTATTTCGACTAGACGTGTGTATAATCAGGCTATTACTGATAAGCTTTATGCTGCTTTCTTGATTAGTGTAGAAAGTGCAAATCCTACACCTCAGGATATTTTTACTTGGGAAGCTTCAACGTCTAGTAATTTTGCTCGTGGTCGCGTATATGTTGGAGCTGATGCAGGTGATGTAACCTTCGGTGTTTCGAAAAACTCTTCTACCATTGGTTCTCAATCAGGTTATGCTTTAAATACTACGTATCTTCTTGTACTTGAGTATGATAAAATTGGGTCTGAGGATGATGGAAATGATGATGTCGTTCGTTTGTATATTAATCCTGATATGTCAAAGACGGCAGCTGAAAACATTGGTGTATCAGTGGTTAATAGTGATACTAATACAGATTACGATAGCGGTAATTCCAAAATAGCTATTAATGTTAAACAGAATAAGATTGGTGCAACTATAAGTAGTATTCGCGTTTCAACTGCGTGGGACGGCCTTTGGAGTGGTATACCAGCAGCATTAAATTCGGTATCGTATGATCAGTTAAGTATTTTGGTTGCAGGTAAAAATATTACTAATAACGAAGATCAGCCAGGAGAATTGAATATTTATGACCTTACTGGAGCCTTGCGTTTTTCTCAAGAAATCGCTTCAAAGGAAACAATTACAACAGATCTTGCAAAAGGAATATATGTAGTACAGTATACTAATGTATTGGGAGAATTTAAAACAGCAAAAATAGCATTATAAGAAAAAGTGACAATTAATAATTACCATGGTTAGTTTAATGATTAACCATGGTATTTATAAATGTAAGAGATTTTTATGAAAACGGTTTGCCTATTAATAATTGTATTTTGGTCATGTTCTAGTGTATTTGCTCAGACTGAACTTAATGCTGATGGCGTAACTGATACTTATGATTTGATTAATTCGGTGTTAGCGCCCGGTTATAATGTTGTTGAAGTGCCCGATTGTGATCATGGTGATTTTGGATCACACATTGATCAGATTTATGATACTGAATTAGATCAATATGTATTCCGATTTCATATCCATAGGGATGAAGATTCGGACAGATGTATAAATTATGATCGCCAAAGGGTTGAGATAAAAACTTATGACAAATCGCCTGATGATCTTAAAGCAATAGATGGCGAGGAAGTTGAGTATAAATGGCGATTTAAAATTGAATCAGATTTTGCGCCAAGCAGTAGTTTTACACATTTGCATCAACTTAAGGCGGTTGGTGGCAGCGAAGAAAGTATGCCGTTGATAACACTTACCGCACGAAAAGGAAATCCTGATAAATTGGAATTACGTTATGCCGAAAATTTAAGTCAGGAAACCATTACAAAAGTAGATTTAGATGATTTCAAAGGACAATGGGTCGAAGTAGTTGAAGAAGTTGTTTTTGGTGAAACTGGGCGATATAAAATTGAAATTAAAACCGTTTCCGAGTCGCAAGTGCTTTTTGATTATGAAAATACAAATATCCGGATGTGGAAAACAGGAGCCGATTTTATACGGCCTAAATGGGGTATTTATCGTAGCTTAAATGATGAGGTTAATTTAAAAGATGAAATAGTACTTTTTAATGCTTTTAGTATTCACGAACTACCAAATACAGCTATTTGGAGTTGTGTCATAAATGCAGAACTTATACTAAACCCAAATCCTGCAAAGGATTGGTTCAAGGTTGAAAACACCTTGGGTAAATCACTTTCTGTATATAATCAAACTGGTCAACTAGTTTCACAGCTAAATAATATTGAAGAAGAAAGTACAATAGTTACGGGGCTTAAAAAAGGGGTTTATATAGTGACTTTGATTTCACAAAGTGGTAAATTACATACAGGGAAAGTTTTAGTGTATTAAGAAAAGAAAATATAAGGGTTTTTAAATAAATTATTATGAATAAGGTAGTAACATTTGGAGAAATAATGCTGCGTTTGGCAGCACCAGGCTATAAACGTTTTAATCAAACTGATGAATTTACAGCAACCTTTGGTGGTGGCGAGGGTAATGTAGCGGTATCATTGGCTAATTATGGTATCCCGGTGAGTTTTGTAACTCGTTTGCCCGAAAATGATATTGCAAAATCTTGTGTTCAAGAGTTAAGTGGATTGGGCGTTGACACAAGTGACATTATATATGGTGGTGAACGCATGGGGATTTACTTCCTTGAAACGGGGGCTGTAAGTCGTGCCAGTAAGGTGGTTTACGACCGTGCTCATTCGGCTGTTTCAGAGATTGAAAAAGGAATGATTGATTGGGATAAAGTATTTGATGGAGCCAACTGGTTTCATTGGACAGGCATTACACCTGCCATCTCAGAATCAGCAGCTGAAGTTTGCTTGGAGGCTATTAAGGCTGCCAATGAGCGAGGTATAACTGTTTCTACAGATTTAAATTATCGCAAAAACCTTTGGAAGTATGGCAAAACAGCAAGCGAAGTAATGCCTAGTTTGGTTGAGGGATGTGATGTTGTACTTGGTAATGAAGAAGACGCAGCTATGTCGCTTAATATTCACCCTGATGGTGTAGATGTTACTGGCGGGCATGTTGATGCTGATGCTTATTTATCGGTATCTCAGAAGATAATGCAACGTTTCCCAAGATGTAAGAAGGTAATAACAACTTTACGCGGATCAGTAAGTGCAAATCATAACTCCTGGGCTGGCGTATTGTACGATGGTAAAACTTTATTTAAATCACCAAACTACGAGATTACCCACATTGTTGATCGTGTTGGAGGAGGAGACTCATTTATGGGAGGTTTAATTTACGGTTTACTTTCTTACGAAGGTGATGATCAGAGTGCATTGAATTTTGCCGTTGCAGCTTCTTGTTTGAAACATACTGTATATGGCGATTACAATCGTGTTACAGTTGAGGAAGTTGAGAAATTAATGGGAGGTGATGCTTCAGGACGAGTGAGTAGATAATTTATAAGTCAGTGGTCAGTAGCTGTTAGTACGTATTAGTAACTTCTGCCTACTGTCTTCTGCCTTCAAACTTTTTATTATGTCAAAATTTTCAAGAATAGAAGTTACGATGAAGTTGAAAGACAGTGGTATTGTGCCAGTGTTTTATCATGCCGATGTGGAAATATGCAAACAAGTACTCAAAGCTTGTTACGATGGAGGAGCGAGGGTGTTTGAGTTTACCAATCGTGGTGATTTTGCTCACGAAACATTCGCCACCCTAACAAAATATGCACGTGTTGAATTGCCTGAAATGGCAATGGGAGTTGGATCTGTATTGGATGCTGGCACCACCTCACTTTATCTTCAGTTAGGCGCCGATTTTATCGTATCGCCCATATTAAACGAAGATGTGGCCAAGGTTTGCAACCGACGCAAAGTGCTTTGGTCACCTGGCTGTGGTTCTTTAACCGAGATTTCAAAGGCCGAAGAGTTAGGTGCTGAAGTAGTTAAGATATTCCCGGGTCAACAAGTAGGCGGGCCAGATTTTGTTAAAGCGGTAAAAGGGCCTTGTCCGTGGTCGAGTATAATGCCTACCGGAGGTGTTGAACCTACCCGCGAAAACTTAAGTGCGTGGTTTAAGGCTGGTGTGCATTGTGTTGGAATGGGATCGCAACTGATTTCAAAAGATATGATTGCGAATGGAAATTATCAGGCATTACGTGATAAAGTAATCGAAGCACGTGCCATTATTGATGAGATCAGGGCCGTTTAAGGTTCTGATCATATGTCTGTTTATTATTTAAAGTATAAAAATTAAAAGATTGTCATGAAATTTAATCTGGTAGTATTAGCCGTCGTACTGTTCTTATTTACTGCTTGTCAGCCAAAAGCAAATGAAATATATGTAAAAAATGCAGATGAGTTGAATGCTGCAATAGAAAATGCTGTTGCAGGAGACAATATTGTAATGGCTAATGGTGTATGGGAAAACGTTGAGATCGAGTTTTCGGGCGAAGGAGAAGATGGCTTACCGATTACACTGCGAGCAGAAACTGCCGGAGAGGTCTTCATTGAAGGACAATCTAATTTGGAGATAGGAGGTTCTTATTTGGTGGTTGAAGGTTTGTACTTTCGAAATGGTTATACACCAAGCAAGAATGTGATTCAGTTTAAAATTGGTAAGAGTCAGGTGGCAACCCACTGTAGAGTAACTGAATGTCTTATTGAAGACTACAATCAAATGAGTCGTGATCGTTCCGATCATTGGGTTGAGTTTTTCGGACGGTTCAATCAAATGGATCATTGTTATTTAAGTGGGAAGTCAAACGAAGGGCCTACATTAAGAGTTGATATTAAGGGTAATGGGAATATTAATAATTATCACCAAATTGTAAACAACCATTTTGGTCCACGTCCACGTAAAGGCGGGCCTAAAGCTGAAACCATACAGCTTGGAAGTAGCTTTACTTCTATGTCACCAGGTTATACTACTATAGCAAATAACTATTTTGAAGAGTGTAATGGAGAGGTTGAAGTAATATCTAATAAGACCAATTTCAACGAATTTCGAAATAATGTTTTTGATCGTTGTGAAGGTTCGGTTGTGATGCGCCACGGTAACTATTGTAAAATTGATGGCAATCTGTTTTTAGGAGATGGTAAATCTGAAAACATTGGTGGTATTCGGATTATTAATACCGGCCATTGGGTGACAAATAACTTCTTTTACAATTTGATTGGAAAGAGTTTCCGAAGTCCGCTTGCTGTTATGAATGGTATTCCTAAGTCACCATTGAATCGTTATAATCAAGTAACCGATGTGGTTGTGGCTTACAATACTTATATGAATTGTCGTTCGCCATGGCAATTTGGTGTAGGAACAAATATTTCCCAGGCAGAGGTGTTGCCGAAATCAGAAATACGTTCTGCTCGACCAATACGCATGGAAGTAGCAAACAATATTATTTACAATGAGGTGGGCGATCCTCATTTAGTTGTTGAACACGATAAAGCCGATGGAGTAACTTTTGCCAATAACTACATCAGCAATGCGGGCGTAAAATTTAATGAGCGCAAAGGCTTAGAAGTGGCAGATTTTGAAATGAATCCGCTTGGATCATCTGTTTTTGTGCCTGCTTCTTTTGATGGTATGGAAATATATCAAGGTTATGGTTTTGAAACCATTAATGGTGATTTATTAAATCACGAAAGATCAATTGTTGCAATGCCAGGTGCTGTGGTCACTAATGGTTCAACACCTGTTGATTTATTAACAAAGGGGAAATATGGTCCATCGTGGTTTTCTGATGCAGAAGAAGCCATTGATGCAAAAGTTTGGCAAGTAGAACCGGCATCAGCGGATCTGGCAAAAACTATTACCGAAGCTAAGGCTGGAGATATTATTGAACTCGCAGCCGGAGAATATGAGTTTACTCAATCACTTATTATTAATAAGTCGATTACCATCCGTTCGAAGGACAATAATAATAGGGCAACACTGGTATATTCTGGTATTGATCAAAGTCCTGCTTTTGCAATGAATCCGAAGGGACATTTAGTTATCGAAGAGCTTAATTTGAAAGGAAAGAATAGGCAGTATGCTTTTGCCAGCTTAAAGGAGAATATGTCTAGTTTATATTCCCTGCATATTTCAGGCAGTAATATTTCAAACTTTGATTATGTTTTGAAAGCCTACAAGCAAAGTTTTGCGGATGTAATTAGTTTTTCTTCTTGTAATATCACTGATTGTTCTAATGGAATAGAACTGTCGGAAGAAACCAATGATAAAGGGGATTACAATGTGGAATTTCTTACGATTAACCAGTGTGAATTTACAAAGGTGGCTGCAAATGTCATTGATTATTATCGTGGAGGATATGATGAGTCAACCATTGGAGGTAACTTGAGTGTTACCAATAGTACATTTGTAGAATGTGGTCATAGAGAATCTAATGGCATATTATTGAATACGCGAGGAATTGTTAATGTAGATATCTCAAATAATACTTTCAAAAGTAATCGGGTAAAGTTGGTAGCCTTATTATGGGGAGCTAAAAACAATACACATTCGAACAATACCTTATCTCACTCAGGAAAATTAATTGTTGAAGAAAATTTAAAACTCACATTGGTTTATTAAGAGCTATGATGAACTGGCGAAGGTTATTAGGATTAAGTATTATTGTTTGTTTAGCGATTTCGGTATCGGCCAAAAACATACCTGCCGATAAGGTGCTGCCAACAACCGATTTGTTGAAGTATTTGAAGCGTGATGTACAATCGAATTTAAACGGTGACGGAGATTTGGCCAGCGTTCTTCGTGAGCAGTTTTCAGAGCGATTCTTTTATAATTATCAAAATGTTGATGAGCGTTTCGAACTGTATAATCAACTTTACTCTAATGAAAGGGAGCATCGCGATAGAGCGGCCGATCATATGGGTAAATATGCAGATTCAACTATCTGGAAATTACCATTTAATTATTTAGATGGCTCACCAGTCAATTCGTATGCTCTGCGTCATTTGGCACGTCAACATAAAATGATGGATATTGCTTATCTGTATTTTTAAGAAGGCAAAGATCCTAGTTACATCCATTATTGGCATACCCAGTTAAGATCGTTAAATGCAGCCTTTTATGCGGATGAATTTGAAACCATTGAAGATGGCAATGGCGTATATGAGGCTTTTCGTTCGGGTTATCGGGTGTTGAATTGGTTAAGTATTCACAATTTGTTTTTAGGTGAGGATGCCTATACGGATGAGATGCAGCTACAAACCATAGCTACTTTGCTACAACATGGTGCTCATCTATACGAAACCAATGCTAAATTTAAATCGGGTAATCACCAAACGCGAGGCATGTCTGCCTTAGCTATGTTGGCTATTTTGTTTCGCGATTTTGAAGGGACGGATCTTTGGTATCAACATGCCATGGAGATATTGCAGGCTCATATGCAAAAAGAGATAAATGCAGATGGTTTTCAGTTTGAGCGTTCTGTGCATTATCACATGAGCGATATCGCCAATTATTTCTACGTATACCAACTGGCAAATATTAGTTCCATTGAGGTGGATACATTGTGGGAAGCTCAGCTAAAGTCCTTATTTACGACTTTAGCAAAAGTAGCTTATCCCGACAAAAGTGCTCCGGTCTTGCAAGACGATACCGATGATCCTTGGGCGGAGAAAAATAATATTAGTGGAACCATGACTTTAGGTTATGTTCTGTTTGATGATCCTCAGATTGGTTATTTTGCCGAAGCCGAAGTGCGCGATAAAATGTATTGGTTTCTTAATCAGAAACAATTACAAGGATTAAATAGTATTGATACGAAAAAGCCAGAATATGGCTCTTTATTCTTTCCATATACCCACTATTACATTATGCGTGAGGGTTGGAGTGCAGAAGATAAGATGATGATTACTAGTGCTGGTTTGGATAAGGACAAGCCCGATCATCAGCATGGTGATATGCTCGGTATTCAAGCCATAGCATATGGTAAAACCATTCTGCCTAATTATCAGGTGCGTTATTCACTAAAGGACTACGATTTGTTTAAAAACTCTTTAGTGAAAAATGTGGCACTTGTTGATAACGAGCTACAGGGTAAGCAATGGACATCAAATAAGGGGGGAAGTGGATTTGGTAAGTTCAAAAGCTTGCCTCAGCCAAATGTAATTACCTGGGAAAGTAATGATGATTTTGATTTATTTGTGGGAACTCATGATGGTTTTGAGAATGTAGGAGTGAAGTATAGTAGACAGGTAGTCTATGTAAAAGATGAGTTTTGGATTGTAAAAGATAATTTTAATTCTGAATCAAGTCATACTTATAAACAGGTTTGGCAGGGGCATTATACTTCCGAAAACGGAGCTGATTTATTACGGAGTTCCTTTGATGATGCCACAGGATGTGATATTTTTCAGTTGATCGATGCTGACGAGGTAACTTCATCGGGAGCAAGAGGTAAGCAATGGAATATTGTTTCTAAAGCCGATCAGAAAAACTATTCGTTTCTCACCATTATCTATCCTTACAAAGGGTATGGAAATAGAATTGATGAGAGTAAAAATTATAAGATAAAAGGATGGGAAGTAAATACCATGCCTTTTAAAGCAGATGGTGAACAAGTACGAAGTCTATCCAATGAAGATGCTCATTATGTTTTTAATGTGAGACAGCTGACCATTGAAGGTGCAGAAATTAAGTTTTCGGATCAAGTCGATATTTGCTTAATTCGGCAGGAGCTTGGATGGGAATTGCATTTGTTAAGCGATACAGTTATTGAAATAGAAAGAGCATCGAAAAGCATCAGTTTAAAGCCAGGAGAAAAATACAAGATTAAGTAGAAGATATAGTTCGATATGAAGAACACTTGATTTACCTGACATGTATTGGTAGTTATTCGCTAAAGCTGCAGCCTATGGGTTGTGGCTTTTTCTGTTTTACAGGCATGTTGTGGCTTGAATCTTTTCTTAAAATTAGTATATTTAGGCAAAGCAAGCCTATGGGTATAAGAATATTGATGCTCTTCATGTTATTATGGGCGCAAGTAGGATCTATATTTTGCCAAGCGCAAACTAGCATATACTTTAATCATTTAACCATTAATGAAGGTTTACCTTCAAATGCAGCAACTTGTATCACGCAAGATGATAATGGTTTTATTTGGATTGGAACGGAAAATGGCCTGTGTCGCTTTGATGGATACGAGAGTCTTGTTTTTACTCATAACCATAAGTTAGAGTATAGTTTGCAATCCAATAATATAAGTGATATATATTCGATTAATAGCGACAGCTTGTTGATAGCTACTCGCGATGGTATCCATGTATTTAATTATGGAACGCAAACTTTTCATCCACTCGAGATTTCTGATTCGCTGACAAATTCAATAGTTAACGAGAAAGAAATAAGAGAAATATTTGTTGATAGTTCCGGTAATATTTGGATAACGCATCCTCACCTAGGAATTAGTTTAATCGACCTGAAAAATGGGCAGGGACGCTTCTTACCTGTAGCTGATTTTTTGAATGGTGTTAAGCGGTATTACTATAAGTTAGCGGAAGATGCACAAGGTACAGTCTGGGTTTACACTCAGGATGGCGACAAGGTTAGTTCCTTGATATATAAAAATAAAGGAGATATACATTCGATAAGTAGAAGCCCTTTGGAGCTTTTTGTCAACAAGAAGATTCCTTCGGTTAGAGCGGTGGCATCTGATGATAATGGTAATACTTGGTTTGTTTCGAACGAGTTCGTTTATCGTTTAAATTACGAAAATCAAGATAACATTCAGTTTGATGAAATTGCACTCGATTTAGACACGCATGAGGCTTTGGATTATATTCGTCCAAGGAGTCTGAAGGTATACAATAAGCACGTTTTGGTTGGATATCATGATGGTGGTGTTATGTTGCATGATTTGGAGAGTAAGAGTGGTATTCATTATCACAAGTTTTCGAAACAAAATTTGATTCCTTCTAATGGTATTACCAGTTTTAAGATTGATAGTAAGAATCGGTGTTGGGTGGTTGGTTACAATTTTATTGCCCTGCTTGATTCAGTATGTCAACAAATGCAGGTTTTTAAACATGACCCCATCAATACATATTCATTAAAACCTGATTTTAGACACGATGAAAAGATATTTGAGGATGAATCAGGTACTCTTTGGATACCAAGTTTGGCAGAAGGTGTAAATTTCTTTAAGCCAGAAAAACAGAAGTTTAATACTTTACAACATCATCCTTATGATTCTAATAGTCTATCAAGTAATAAGGTAAGGTCGATATACGAAGATAGAAAAGGGTACTTGTGGGTAGGAACAACCGATGAAGGGCTTAATTTAATTGATAGAAAATCCAATGCCGTTATCCGCATGGATAAGGATCAAGGTTTTGTGTCGGATCGTAAAGTATATCAAATCCGTGATTATGAAGGCGAACTACTGATTGGTGATATTGGCTTGAATAAATATAAAGTGGATCATCAATCTTTACGGCTTTCACATCAGTATGCCTTGCAAAATAAAGAGCTTACTGGTCGTGGTCTGCCAGGATGGTTAATAAGTGCTTATTTTGAAGATAGTGAGGGTTACTTGTGGTTGGGTTTTCAGGGGGTAAGTGCAATTCACAAAGATTCGTTGCACAATGGCATTATTCATAGGCTTAATACTGTCGATATTTTAGCAAATAAAGTGTTGAATAGTAGAATCTGGGATATTCAAGCGGATAAAAATGGTGATCTGTGGTTTGGCTCAATAAATGGTATTGTAAAGTATAATCGAACTAGCAAGAAACTTAAAACCTATGTGATTAATGAGCAGAATAATTTTGGTTTGAATAGCGATTTTGTTAATTGTATTCATTTAGCTCAGGATGGTTCACTTTGGTTTGCTACCAAAGGTGGCGGTATTAGTAGATTTATTGACGAGGAAGATCGCTTTGTGAGTTATTCTTCGGATCAGGGCTTGGCAGGTGATATTACATGGGGAATTCTTGAGGATGATGCTGGTTGTTTATGGATTAGCACAAATAATGGTTTGTCGTGTTTTGAAAAGGACAAAAAGCGGTTTACAAACTACAACGAAGCGGATGGCTTGGTTTCGAGGGAATTTGCTGTTAATGCCTATTATAAGTCTCAGAGCGGAGAAATGTTTTTTGGAACCAATAATGGTTTGAGTTTCTTTTACCCTCAGAATATTGTTCATAGTGAATATAAACCCAAACTGAAGATTACTAATTTTTTAGCCAATGGACAATCCCTATTAGCTGAACTAAATGAAGTTGATGAGACAAATAAGCCTATTTGGGAGCGTCAAAAAATTAACCTAAATCATCGCGAGAAAGATATCGAAATTTTCTTCTCAGCTTTTGATTATGCTGCTCCGCAAAGTATACAATACCGTTATAAGTTGTTGCCACAAGATACGGCGTGGGTATATGCCACATCCTCTCAATCAAGTATAGCCTATTCTAATTTGAATTATGGCGAATATATATTTCAATTGCAAAGTACAAATGCTGATGGAGTTTGGTTTGATGATGTTATAGTTGAGTTAGAGATCATTCTGCCGCCGCCATATTATTTAACAATCTGGTTTTGGCTTGTGCTTGTGGTTGTTTTATTATTAGTGTTTACAGTATTTCATCAGGTTCGTTTATATTCGATGAAGCGACGAAATCAATTATTAGTACAGGCAGTTAATGCACGAACCAAAGAACTCGTTTCAGTTAACTCTCTTCTTGAAGATAAGCAGGAAGAGATATTGGTGCAAAATGATGAATTGTTGAAACACAGAGAGCAATTGGAGAAACTGGTTGAAGAGCGAACAAGTGAATTAATTGTAGCAAAAGATAAAGCAGAAGAATCAGACCGACTTAAAACTGCTTTTTTAGCTAATATGTCGCATGAAATTCGAACACCTCTTAATGCCATTGTTGGCTTTTCGAGTTTGTTAACTCAAACTGATTTTTCGGAGAAGGAGCAAAAGAGCTATCTGGATTTAATTAATCAAAACAGTTACTCCTTGACTGTGTTAATTGATGATATTCTGGAATTAGCAAAGATTGAAGCCGATCAACTAAGGATACGTAAAAGAGAAGTGCAACTGCGTCCTTTATTTCGAGAGGTGAAAGCCTACTGTGATTTGAAGGAGAGTGATAAGGTAAAAGTGCTTGTTGATATTTCCGACGAATTATTAAATAAGAATATATTGTTGGATGAGGTACGAATTAAAGAGGTGATTTTTAATATACTTGAAAACGCATTTAAATTTACTGCCGCTGGTGTTATTAGTTTAAAGTGTTGTTTTGATAAGCCTAATCTTTATTTTGAAATTAAGGATAGTGGTATTGGTGTTGAGGATAGTGAGTTGGAGCGTATTTTTGAAGCTTTTCATAAGGCAGTAGAAGGAAAGGATGCTATCTATGGCGGAACTGGGCTCGGTTTGGCAATCTGTAAAAAATTGATGTATTTAATGGGAGGTGATATTTCTATTGAATCAACCAAAGGGCAAGGAACCACATTCTCATTTTGGTTGCCGGTGATTTAGTTTTTATTACATAAAACAAAAAAGCCGAAAAACTTTCGTTTTTCGGCTTTCTGTGTAGCGGGGGCCCGACTCGAACGGACGACCTTTGGGTTATGAGCCCAACGAGCTACCAACTGCTCCACCCCGCAATATATCTTAAAACACGTGTGTCTTTCTTCGTTATTGCGGGTGCAAATATAGATGTCTTTATTGTAATGTGCAAATATTTTTTTGCTATCGATGCTAAAAGAGTGAGGGAGGAGTTGCTAATGTGTATTGTGTCAATAATATGAGTGGATGAAAAATATTTATTTTTTTAAATTTCATCGTAAAAAAAGCTTGATAGGGCTTATAAAAGATGAAAACCAGCCTGCTCGTTAGCAAACTGGTTTTTCATTAACCTAACCCAAATCTATGAAAAAAAATCTGACAGGTAAAAAGCAATAATGCTGCCAAGAATGATTGAAGTACCATTAAAAGATGTGAAGAAAACACAACAAGCTATAACTTGCTAGTTGTTTTGATTTGGCGTGCCAAAACCAAGTATATGAGAAATAAGGGCTGAAAATGGTAATATCTTCTGTAGTCTCTTCTATTATTGTTACTTTTGGGTTTTGATAAAAAAACGAGGCATGAGTCAAGATAAAAAGACGGAAATTGGACAATTAGGTGAATTTGGATTAATTCATCATTTAACTGATAATATAAAGCTTAAGCACGATTCAAGTGTGAAAGGAGTAGGTGATGATGCCGCAGTAATAGATTTTACAAATAAGAAAACGGTAGTTACCACAGATTTGCTTTTAGAAGGTATTCATTTTGATTTGACATATACCCCATTAAAGCATCTGGGATATAAAGCTGTTGTTGTAAATGTGAGTGATGTGTATGCAATGAATGCGACCCCAACGCAAATTACTGTTTCCTTAGGCTTGAGTTCTAAAATGTCTGTTGAAGCATTGGATGAGTTGTACGAAGGTATTTATGCAGCTTGTGATTTTTACAATGTTGATTTAGTTGGAGGCGATACTACATCGTCTTTAACAGGTTTAACCATTAGTGTAACGGCTTTGGGTGAGGCAGATGCTGAAAAGTTGGCTTATCGTAAGGGGGCTAAGCCAAATGATTTAATTTGTGTATCGGGTGATTTGGGTGCAGCTTACATGGGTTTGCAATTACTAGAGCGTGAGAAAAAAGTATATAGCTCCAATCCGGGAGTTCAACCAGATTTATCGGGTTACGATTATTTATTAAGTCGTCAATTAAAACCTGAGGCGCAAAAGCATGTGGTTGAGTTGTTGTCAAAACTTGAGGTTGTTCCAACATCCATGATTGACATTTCTGATGGCTTGTCGAGTGAGATAAAACATATTTGCAGTCAATCAAACGTTGGCTGTCGTATTTATGAGGATAAATTACCAATTGATCCAACCACCTCTATGTTGGCAGAAGAGATGGGCATGAACCCTATCGTTGCTGCCTTAAATGGCGGTGAAGATTACGAACTACTATTCACAATTAGTCAAAGCGATTATGAGAAGTTTGCAAATCTTGAGGATGTGAAATTGTATGTAGTTGGCCATATCACTGAAGAAAGTAAAGGATCATACCTTGTAACCAATGCCGATCAGGAAGTGGAGCTGCAAGCCCAAGGGTGGAATCCTATTAAAGAATAAATAAACACGAAATCTCAGAATAACGGTTCTTTGATTGAAAAATATAAAGAAAGGTGACCAAGTGCTTTTACGGCACTTAATTCCTTTATATATTTATGCCTTAACCCAAATCTAATGTACGAATACATAAGTGGCAAAATAGCCGAAGCAAGCCCAGCACATGTTGTAATTGATGTGAATGGCATTGGTTATATGCTTAATATTTCTTTAAATACCTTTAGTCGTCTCGAGGGCAAAACACAAGCTCAATTGTTTGTTCATGAGAACATAAGGGAAGATGCCTTTCAATTATACGGTTTTGCTGAAGCCAGTGAGCGAGAGTTATTCCGTCATTTAGTTTCTGTTTCTGGTATTGGTTCCAACACGGCGCGTATGATGTTATCATCGCTTAGTCCCGAAGAATTAAGGGGAGCTATTCTTACTGGTAATGTCAATCAAATTAAAAGTGTTAAAGGTATTGGTGCCAAAACGGCACAGCGTGTTATTATTGATTTAAAAGACAAGCTGAGTAAGGAGCCATTGGATCCGAAAATATTTGCTGAGCAAGACAATACTATACGCGACGAAGCGTTATCTGCATTAGTGATGTTGGGCTTTGTAAAAGCAAGTGCTCAAAAAGCCATAAATAAGATATTGAGTCAATCGCCAGATGCTAAGGTGGAAGAGGTGATTAAACAGGCTCTTAAAATAATGTAAGTCAGTACCGGGAACTAAGTGCAGTTGAAGAAGATTCTACGAAATAGTATAGTGTTATTCTCCATAGTAGGGATGATGTTGGTTGCTGATGCAAATCCAATGTCTCACATACCCTATCAAGTAGCTTCGGAAAGCTGGATGGCTCAACCGGATTCTGTTCTTACAACAGAACCCGTCGATCTTAAATATCAGATTAAAGATAAAAGTGGAAACCCCTTATTAGAGCAAGAAGAGCAATCAGGACTTGATTTACATGATCCTTCTAATCTTGGTTACTCCGCCGAGTACGATAACAAAACAGGCAACGTTACCATTTATCGCAAAATGGGTAACATTGATGTGAAGTTGCCTTACACCATGTCGCTTGAGGATTACTTGAATGTAGATACACGAAAGTCTATCTTATCCTATTGGCGCACCAAGCAGCAAGAAGATAATGCACAGTTTGGTGAAAGTTCGGTTTTTAACAAGATGTGGCAAAATGTTGGTGGCGATGCTTTCGAAGGCATATTTGGAAGTAACAAAATCAATGTGCGTTTGCAAGGTATGGCTGAATTACGTGTAGGAGTTCAGCGCACCACAATCGATAATCCTGTTTTACAAGAGCGATTAAGAAAAACAACCACCTTCGATTTTCAAGAGAAAATTCAAATGAATATCTCTGGAACCATTGGAGAGAAGTTAAAGCTTGGCGTTAACTATAATACAGAAGCAACCTTTGACTTTGAGAACCAGATTAACCTGGAATATGAAGGTGGTGAAGATGATATATTGAAGAAGGTAGAAGCAGGTAACGTTACTTTGCCTTTGCCCGGAACTTTAATTACAGGTAGCCAAAGTTTGTTTGGTATTAAAACGGAAATGCAGTTCGGTAAATTAACGGTTACCAGTATTTTCTCTCAGCAACGTGGCGAAACCTCTGTAATGAATATTGAAGGAGGTGCCGAAACGCAAGAGTTTGAAATTAGTGCACATGATTACGATCGAAACCGACATTTCTTCTTAAGTAAATATTTTCGCGAACGATATAATGATGCCTTAGAGCGTTTACCTATTATTAATAGTGATGTTAATATTAATCGTGTAGAGGTATGGGTAACAAACAGACGCAGTGATGTGGACGAATCACGTAATGTGGTGGCCTTTGTTGATTTAGGTGAGAATCAAGAAAGCATTAGTGTTGATGAGGATGGAGGCAATAACCATAACAACTTGTGGAGCGGTGATCGAGGTGTGCCACCTCAAAATAAAGCAAATACTTTGTATTATGATATGAGCGAGGGTGCCTACGCTGATGTAAGAGACATTAATAAAGTAACCCAAACGCTTATAGGGTCGCAATTTGATGATGTTGGATTTGCTAATGCTGTACATTATGAGAAGCTGGAGAATGCACGTAAATTATCTGAAACAGAATATACCATCCAACCTAAGCTGGGTTATATCTCTTTAAACTCGGCCTTGAATGCGGATGAAGTTTTATGTATTGCCTACGAATATACCAAGTCGGGCCAATCCTATAAGGTTGGTGAATTCACCAATAATGATCAGAGTCAAGCAGACCAAACCTTATTATTGAAGTTATTGAAGGGTACTAATCTTTCACCTACAATTCCTACCTGGGACTTGATGATGAAGAATATATATTCCATCAATGCCTATCAGGTTAATCGTGAGGATTTTATTCTTGATGTTACTTACGTAAACGATAGTACAGGTAGTGATATAAATTATTTTCCGGAAGGACCTAAGGAAGTTGGTGGTCAGCCATTAAATGGCGAGTTGTTTCTTCGTTTAATGAATTTGGATAATCTGAATACACGTAACGATTATCAGCCAGATGGTATTTTTGATTATGTTGAAGGTTTTACTATTAGACCTGATAATGGGCGAATTATTTTCCCTGTATTGGAGCCATTTGGTAGTGATCTCGAAGCTCGTTTGGTAGGAGAATCAGCTTTAATAGACAAATATGTATTCTATAGTCTATATGAAAATACACAGATAATTGCTGAGCAAGATGCGTCGAAAAACAAATATAAATTAAAGGGGCGTTTTAAATCAAATTCTGGCTCAGAGATTTCCTTGAATGCCATGAATGTACCACAAGGTTCAGTGGTAGTAACGGCAGGAGGTATCCGTTTGGTTGAAAATACGGATTATACGGTTGATTATACCTTGGGGCGTGTTCGCATTATCAATCAGGGTATATTATCATCGGGAACACCAATCCAGGTTTCTTTAGAAAATCAGTCGCTGTTTAATTTACAGACAAAAACGCTAATGGGAACACACATGAATTATCAGATCAATGATAATTTTAACATTGGTGGTACCGTAATGCATTTGAGCGAACGACCTTTGACTCAAAAGGTGAACATTGGGGATGAGCCAATCTCAAATACCATCTGGGGATTAAATACGTCCTTTTTTACCGAATCAATGGGTATAACCGAGGCGCTCGATGCCTTACCTTTGGTACAAACAAAGGAAAAATCGAGCATTACTTTTGAGGGAGAATTTGCCCATTTAATTCCTGGTCATCCTGAGGTTATTGATGAAACTGGTACATCTTATATAGATGATTTTGAAGGAACACGTATCTCGTATGATATGCGTAACTGGACAGCTTGGCAATTGGCAAGTGTACCACAAGGGCAATCAGAAATGTTTCCTGAAGGAGAGTTAATTGACGATTTAAGAAATGGAATTAACCGTGCTAAGTTTGCATGGTACTCCATCGATCCTTTGTTTTTAAGAAATGATTCACGTACACCGGGGCACATCAAAGACGATGAAGAACAGAAAATGAACCATTGGGTTCGAGAAGTTTTTGAAAGTGAAATATTTCCAAATCGTCAAGCTGCTTACGGGCAAGCCACTAATTTACCTGTTTTAAATGTATCTTTTTATCCGAACGAAAGGGGGCCTTATAATTTTGACGCTCTTGCAAATGGTGATCCAGAGTATTCTGAAGGGATCAATGTAGATGGCACACTAAGGGAGCCAGAAACCAGGTGGGGTGGAATGATGCGAAATATTGATGTGAATGATTTTGAAGCAGCCAATATCGAATACATTGAGTTTTGGATGATGGATCCATATGTTTACAATGATGATTTCTCGGATGCAAATGATGGAGAAATCTATTTTAACTTGGGTAATATTTCCGAAGATATCTTACGCGATTCAAGAAAATCGTTTGAGCATGGATTACCTGGGCCAAATGAACCTTTTGATGTGGATGATACCCAATGGGGTTATGTTTCGCGAAAGCAGAACCTGGTAAATGGATTTAGTAACGATCCGGCAACTCGTTTGGCTCAAGATGTGGGTTTAAATGGGATGAATTCAGAACAGGAAGTTGATTTCTATACCGCCTATATGGAACTTATTAATGGTATGGGAGATAATGAACTATCAGGTGAAGCTAAGGTAAAAATTAAAGCTGACCCGGCTTCAGATGATTTTCAGTATTTTAGAGGAACTATACTGGATCAGGAACGAGCTAGTGTCTTAGATCGTTATAAGCACTTTAATAATCCTGAAGGAAACTCTAAACCATCAGAATATTCAGGTGAGTCGTTCCCAACTGCTGCCAAATCATTGCCCGATGCTGAAGATATTAATCGAGACAATACTCTAAGTGAGAATGAAAGCTATTTCCAATACAAGATACCCATTTCGAAAAGTACAATGGATGTTGAGTCGAATGAGTTTATTGTAGATAAAAGAGATGGGGATAGCGAGTATGGGGTTCCTGATAAAAATGGAATACGAGCTGATTGGTATTTATTTCGAATTCCTATAGCAATCCCTGATAGCACTGTGGGTACAATCTCTGATTTTCGTAGCATTCGATTCATGCGTATGTTTATGCGTGGATTTAAGGATACGACCAATCTGCGTTTTGCGACTTTGGATTTGATTAAAGGAGATTGGCGCAAATTCACAGATGCTGTTGATCAAACAGGTAGTAATAATAATCAGGTTGTTACAAAATTTGAGGTTTCAGCTGTTAATATTGAAGAAAATTCGCAAAAATCACCAGTCAATTATCTGCTTCCACCGGGTATCGATCGTGTTATAGATCCGGCTAATCCTCAGTTACGAGAATTAAATGAACAATCGCTCTTATTGAAAGTTGAAGATTTAGCAGGAGAAGAGGAACGCGCTGTTTATAAAACCATGAATATGGATATTCGCCAGTACAAACGAATGAAAATGTTTGTACATGCTGAAGCTATAGAAGGCAAAGAAATAGAAGATAATCAAATGTATGCTTTTATTCGCATTGGTAGCGATTATAGTGACAATTTTTATGAGTATCAAATACCACTTAAGATTACTGAGCCAGGAAGTTATACGGATAATCCTACGAATCGTCGTATTGTGTGGCCTGAGGAAAATGATTTTGACATTGCCTTGGAAGTTTTTCAGACTGTTAAGTTGAGGCGTAACGACGAGGCTCGTAAGGAAAACCCAACGGCGTTTTTTAATGAATTATTTCCAATTAGAGATCCAGAAAACAATAATAACACGGTTTCGGTTATGGGTAATCCTAACTTGAGCAATGTACGTACCATAATCATGGGAGTTCGCGCACGTGGTAAAAGTGGGACAAAATCGATTGAGGTTTGGATGAACGAATTACGCATGACTGATTTTGACGAGCAAGGTGGCTGGGCTGCCAATGCACGTATGTCGGTTAAGTTGGCCGATTTAGGTAGCGTTTCCTTAGCGGGTAAGAAAAGTACTGTAGGTTTTGGAAGTATCGACCAAAGTGTACAGGAGCGTAGTCAGGAAGATTTTTATCAATACGATATAGCTACAAACCTTGAATTAGGTAAGTTCTTGGGGCCAGAATCCCGTTTGAGCATGCCATTCTATTTTGGTTACTCAAAGTCGGTTGCCAGTCCTAAGTATTACCCGCTCGATCCGGATATACCCCTGGATGTTGCATTGAAGAATGCGGACAGTGAAGCTGCGAAAGATTCGATTAAAGCCTTATCTCAGAATGTTGTTAAGCGCCGAAGTGTGAACTTTACGAACGTTAAATTAATGCCTAAAAAGGAAAAGGTTCAGTTTTACGATCCTTCAAATATTTCGGCTACCTATTCGTTCAACGAAACGAGTAAGCACGATGTAAATACCGATCATTCAACGGATAAAAGCTATAGAGGTATATTAGCATACAATTATACAACTCGCCCTAAGGCTGTTGAGCCGTTTAAGAAAGCAATTAATGCCAAGTCTTTGGCTTTGATAAAGGATTTTAATTTCTATTATTTGCCTACGCAATTGTCGTACCGTTGGGAGTTTAGTCGACAATATCGAGAATTACAATTACGTAATAATACCGGATCGATCATTACACCAGAGTTGTCAGTTTCGAAAGATTTTGATTGGAACCGTTATTTTGATATGCGCTATAGTTTAACCAAGTCGCTTAAGTTAAGTTTTAAGGCGGTTACCAACGCGCGTATTGATGAGCCTGAAGGTGCGGTTAACAAGGATTATGATCGTGATGCTTATAATGAATGGCGCGACGAGGTATGGCGTAACATCATGAGTATGGGACGAACGACTACGTATCAACACAATTTTGATGTAAGTTATACTATTCCAATTAATAAAGTGCCATTGTTAGATTTTACATCAGCAAACCTGCAATATCGCGCTATGTATCAATGGGAAGCAGCACCAGTACTAGCTGCTGATGATGATACTAAGATTGGTAATACCATACGAAATTCAAATACCGTACAGGCCAATGGCCAGCTTAATATGACAACTTTATATAAAAAGGTGCCATATTTAAAGGAATTGGATAAAAAGTATCGTTCATCCCGTCGCTCTAGTGGCGGTTCGAAGGATGGAAAACGAACAGTTCGTTTTAACGATTCAAAGATTAATCTTGAGGAAGGCAAGCCATATGTCATTAATCATAAATTAAAAACGGAGGAAACGGCTGTGCGCGTTTTTGATAGTAGCGGCCGACCAGTAAGAGGAAAATCAAATACTTTAGGTAAGAATAAGGTTGAGTTTATTCCAGATAAAACGGCGGAGAATGCGCGTGTAATGGTAACAGGTACTGTTTCAGAAAATAATTCACCATTTAAATTGGCTATGGATTACACCACATTATTGTTGACTTCTCTTAAATCGGCTACGGTCTCGTATTCTGAAAATAATGGTACTATTTTACCTGGGTTTATGCCAGAGGCAAAATTCATGGGAAGTTCTTCTGGTTTTACAGCGCCAGGTGCGCCGTTTATACTTGGTTGGCAGAATCGTGATTTTGCCGTTAACGCCTCAAATAATGGCTGGCTCACAACAGATTCAAGTATGGTTAATCCGTATGTGATGACGCATCGTGAAGACTTTTCTGTTAAATTCACTCTGGAGCCAATTAAAGGATTAAGGATTGATGTTAATGCAGATCGAAGTTATGCTAAAAATATAAATGAATATTATATAGCAGGCGATTCACGAGCAAGTGGAAGAAGTGAAAGCGGTAACTTTTCAATGAGTTTTAATATTTTCCGTACAGCATTCAGATCGGTTGAAAGAACAGGTGCCATGGAATCAGAAACCTTTAATGATTTCTTGAATAATCGTCAGATTGTGGCAGATCGACTTAATGTAAAGCAAGATGATGACGGAGCTTACCTAAACAAACAGGAGGTGCTTATCCCATCGTTCTTAGCTGCTTATTCAGGTAAAAGTGCGAATTCTATCTTTACAGAAACATTTCCGAGTTTATCCAAGATACATCCTAACTGGCGTATCACTTACGATGGTTTATCAAGGGTTAAAGCATTTAAAAATATTATTAAATCTTTTGATATTTCACATGCCTATCGTTCAACCTATAATATGGGAGCATATGTGTCTCGCACTCCCAATACTCAATTTGAACCAGTTACTGAGTATGATGTTAATGCCATCACTGTTTCTGAGCAGTTTAACCCTTTAATACAATTTAATATTACTTGGGTTAATTCCTTAACTACACGATTAGAGATGAAGAAAGCCAGAACCTTAAGTTTAAGTATTGGTAATAATCAAGTCATCGAAAATTATAACGATGAGATTGTTATTGGCCTAGGTTATCGCTTTGATAAGATGAACTTGATCTTTGGAAATGGAGGAAGTCAAAAATCTATCAGTAACGATTTAAATTTACGAGCCGATTTTTCTATACGCGACAATACCAGTATTATACGTAAAGTTGAGGAAGGGTATAATCAATTGACATCGGGTCAGAAAATTACTACGGTGAAGTTTACAGCTGACTATGCTCTAAGTGATCGATTTAATATGCAAGTATTTTACGATACCAATGTAAATAACCCATATATATCCTTGAGTTATCCTACAACTAATACGAATTTTGGGGTTAGTTTCCGCTTCTCTTTGGCTCAATAGCATAAAAAAAATATGATTTTTATTAGCGTTTAGAAACGAGTTGTCGTTGTAAGTCGTTGTTAGATAAGGTCTAGTGAGTTTGAGTGTTTCGTATGGTTTTTAAGTATCTGATGTTAATCGTAGAATTTAATTAATAAATTATTTACATTTGACAAAGCGTAAATTAAAACTACTATTATAATGAATGTACCTGAAAATCTAAAGTTTACAAAGGATCATGAGTGGATCCTTGTTGATGGCGATATAGCTACCGTAGGTATTACTGAGTTTGCTCAAGGCGAACTTGGCGACATCGTTTTTGTTGAAATTGAAACTGAAGACGAAGAGCTTGATAAAGAAGAGGTATTTGGTACGATTGAGGCTGTTAAAACAGTTTCTGATTTGTACATGCCTTTATCTGGTAAAATCGTTGAGGTAAACCCTGAGTTAGAAGGGCAGCCTGACCTTGTTAACAAAGAACCGTTTGAGGGTGGTTGGATGATTAAAATCCAAGTAGCTGATACTTCAGAATTAGATGAGCTGTTAACTGCTGATCAGTACAAAGAACTTATTGGATAATTTGTGAATTGTTCAAATAAAAAAAAAAGCGGCTAATAGCCGCTTTTTTTATGTCTTTATTTCTTTTTGATTATCCTTCGGGGTAATATCCTTTAATGATACCACGCTGCGAATTACGCACAAATAAGATGATTTCATCACGTTCTTTTGATGCTGGTAATTCAGCTTCAATGCGCTCAATAGCATCACTGTTGTTAAGTCCCATTTGGAACAAGTAGCGATAGATATTTTGGATGTCTCTAATTTGATCGTTATTAAAACTACGACGGCGCAAACCAATCGAATTAACACCAGCGTATGAGATGCGAGCTCTACCTGCCTTTACATAAGGAGGAACATCTTTTCCAATCAGCGTTCCGCCAGAAATCATAACATGAGATCCGATATGTACAAACTGGTGTATGGCAGAAGTACCTCCAATGATTGCAAAATCATCAATAACTACTTCCCCTGCAACTTGAACTGCATTGGCCAAAATAACATTATCGCCAAGAATGGCATCGTGTGCAATATGTGTATAGGCCATTAGCAAGCAGTTGCTGCCAACTATTGTTTTGCCCTTAGCTTTAGTACCTCGGTTTACTGTTACGCATTCGCGTATTGTTGTGTTGTTACCGATTTCGGCTGTTGTTTCCTCGCCGGCAAACTTTAAATCCTGTGGGATAGCACCAATTACCGCTCCTGGAAAAATATTACAGTTCTTTCCTATTCGTGATCCTTCAAGAATTGTAACATTCGATCCAATGCGCGTACCTTCTTCGATAACTACATTCTTATCGATGGTAACAAAAGGTTCAATTACCACGTTAGGTGCAATCTTTGCCTCTGGATGAATATATGCTAACGGTTGTTTCATATGTTTCTTGTTTTTTTGCGTCTTTATTCAGCCTAATTCAGTGTGTTTTCTAGGACAAATGTACTTTTTTATTTGTTCTTTACTACTTGAGCAACAAATTCTCCTTCCGAGACGATTGAATCGCCTACGAAAGCTGTGCCTTTCATGTTGGCCATTCCTCGACGGAATTCGCTTACCATTTCTAGTTTAAATAGAATAGTGTCACCAGGAACAACCTTCTTGCGTAGTTTAACATTGTCAATTTTAAGGAAGTAAGTGCTATAAGCACTTGGATCATCCAGTTGACTCAAAATGAAAATCCCTCCAGCCTGTGCCATAGCTTCAATCTGCAGAACAGCTGGCATAACTGGTTCGTGCGGGAAATGGCCTACAAAGAATGGTTCATTCATGGTCACATTCTTGACACCAACTATTGAAGATTCATTCAATTCAATAATTTTATCGACCAACAAAAATGGTGGGCGATGCGGTAACATCTTTTTAATGTCGTTGATGTCGTAGATGGGTGTATCGTTAGGATTGTAATTTGGCGTTTCTGGTTTAAGCGCACGTTTTTTTATCTCCTTACGAATCATTTTTGCAAACTCAACATTGGCCATGTGGCCTGGTCGAGTCGCCATAATACGTCCTTTAATAGGTAAGCCACATAATGCTAGGTCACCTATTACATCTAATAACTTATGGCGAGCTGGTTCGTTAGAATGAACTAACTCTATATTGTTAAGGATACCAGTAGGTCTTACTTCTACACGAGGCTGATCAAACAGGTCGGCAAGTTTATCAAGTTCTTCTTGCGTTACTTCCTTATCTATAATGATAATGGCATTGTCTAAATCGCCACCTTTAATCAGGTTGTTTTTAAGTAGTGGCTCTAGTTCATGGAGAAAAACAAAGGTGCGACAAGCACTTATTTCTTCCTCGTATTCATCAAAACTATCGAGCGTTGCATATTGATTAGAAAGGTGCAGTGATTGATCAAACGAGATTTTAACATCAGCACTAAACTCATCATCAGGAAGTGCGACAATTTTGATGCCTAGCTCCTTGTTTTCGTATGTCATCTTTTCTTTGACAACAAAATACTTGCGTTCAGCATCTTGTTCTTCAACGCCGACATCCTTAATGGCCTTCACAAAGAATTTTGCACTGCCATCTAAAATTGGCGCTTCAGGTCCGTCAACTTCAATTAGGCAATTGTCAATTTTAAGAGCTGTTAAAGCAGATAAGCAATGCTCAATTGTACTAACACTTGCTTCACCTTTGCTTAATACGGTGCCTCTTTGTGTGTGAGAAACATTATCGGCTAATGCGTCAATAATAGGCGCTCCTTCAAGGTCGATTCGCTTGAATTTATAACCGTGATTTTCTGGTGCTGGGTTTAATGTAAAATTAACCTTTGCTCCAGTATGTAATCCAGTACCGCTAAGGGTAATTGATTGTTTGAGTGTTTTTTGTTTTTCAATCATAATCCGTTCCATTTTCAGATTAAAATCTGAAAGCTCATTTATTTCTTTAATTCAGCAATTTCTTTTTCACATGCTTCAAGCTGAGCTTTCAATTCAGGTAGACGTCGGAAAACAACGTAAGCCTTATTAAAAGCGCCTATCTCCATCGAAGGTGAACCAAGCTGTATTGTTCCTTCTTTACGAATGGCTTTACTAATGCCCGACTGAGCACCAACCTTCGTTTTATTTGCTATTTTAATATGTCCGTTACAAGCAGACTGACCGCCAAACATACAATCATCACCAATTTTGGTCGATCCTGCAATGCCCGTTTGGGCTGCTATCACTGTGTGTTCGCCAACTTCCACATTGTGGGCAATCTGTACCAAATTATCGAGCTTAACGCCTTTTTTAATTATGGTTGATCCCATTGTGGCTCGATCGATGGTTGTGTTAGCACCTATTTCAACATGATCTTTTAAAATCACATTACCGATTTGTGCTACCTTTTTGTAACCATTACTTGACGAAGGGGCAAAACCGAAACCATCGCTGCCGATAATTGCACCAGCATGAATCGTACAATCTTTGCCTATGGTACAATTCTTATATACCTTAACGCCTGGAAATAATACAGTGTTATCTCCTATCTTAACATTGTCGCCAATGTAAACTTGTGGATATACTTTTACATTATCTCCCAGGTTTACATTCTCACCCACATAAGCAAATGCTCCAATGTATGCAAAGTCGCCTACAGTTGCAGTTTTATCCACAAAAGAGGGTTGTTCGATACCAGTTTTTTTAGGCTGGCTTTGTTCGTACATCTCTAGTAAGATTGCTATTGCCTGATAGGCATCAGGAACTCTGATAAGCGTTGCGGAAATTTCTTTCTCTGCTTTGAAATCATCATTGACAATGACTACATCGGCTTGAGTGTCATAAATGTAACTCGTATATTTGGGATTAGCCAGAAAAGTAAGGGTTTCGGGTTTACCATCCTCAATTTTAGAAACATTAGTGATTGTTGCCTCTGCATTTCCCTCTACTTTACCGCTTACTAATTCGGCAATCTGACTTGCTGTAAATTTCATTTGTGTCAATGTTTGTGTTTCGCTTTTTTCAACCTATAAAGATAAGGTAATATTAGGCGTTACATCAAAAAAATTGCTGCAAAGCTAGTAAATATATTTATTTATAAAACTATATAAGGTGCACGAAGCGCTATTGGTCAGTCATTTTGGGGTAACATAAATAGTGTTTTCTAACTGTTTTTCCCAAAACACTTAGGTTGAGCATGTCTGATGCATCTGTAATGTCAACAAGTGTGTTGTTGCCGTAAAGTATTTTAATGCGTTCATCGCTTGGATTGTAAGCATTGTTCGATATGGTATCTGAATAAAGAAAGAAGTTGATGTCTTCTGTGTTTTCCAGTTTATATCGTTCTTTGATAGTTTCTTTAATAGAATTTACCTTCTTGCCATCAAAAGGGCTGGGTGATAACTCAATGCTAAATAATTGACGATGAACAAAATTTTGAGCTAGCTTCGACAGTATAGGGTCTTCGTGATTAGTCCATACTTTAATAGAACTCATTATGTCATCATCGTCAAGTAATGCGAAGTTTTCGACGATGGATGGAAGCTCCTGAAATTTATCAATGGTTAATTGCTCCTTCATAAAATAAATTAAATGAGGAGGCGCAAATAATTCTAAACCCTCTGCAACCAATTGTTTGGCTCGTTTTAAAATGTGAATAAGCATGCGTTCGGCCACCAATGCTGTTTTATGCAAATAAACTTGCCAATACATTAGTCTGCGGGCAACCAGAAATTTTTCAATGGAGTAGATGCCTTTTGACTCTATAACCAAGTCATCGTCCATCACATTAAGCATTTTAATGATTCGGTCTGAGCCAATAACGCCTTCTGATACGCCAGTGAAAAAACTATCGCGCTTAAGGTAATCCAACCTATCCATGTCTAATTGACTTGAAACCAATTGGTGTAAGAATTTCTTCTGGTATGTATTGTTGAATATGGATAAGGCCATGTCCAGTTTGCCATTCATCTGAGAATTTAAATCCTGCATCATGATGAGCGAAATGGCTTCGTGCGACACCTCCAATAATGTATTTTCGAGTACATGACTAAATGGGCCGTGCCCAATATCATGAAGAAGTATGGCAGCATGTACAGCTTCCGATTCTTCGTCACTAATATCGTGCCCCTTCGAGCGTAAAGTATCAACCGCCGAACTCATAAGGTGCATAGCTCCAAGCGCATGTTGAAAACGCGTGTGCATAGCACCAGGGTAAACAATGTGAGTTAATCCTAATTGTTTTATTCTGCGCAGGCGCTGAAAGTATTCGTGCTCAATTAAATCGTATAATAGGTCGGAAGGTATTTTAATGAATCCATAAACAGGATCATTGATAATTTTACGCTTATTAATGGTGGCCATATTTGTTGTAAATCAAATTATCGGGGCAATATACGAAATAGGCAATTAACCTTTCTTTAAAAAATACATAAACCATAGTTATTAGAAATAGAACAAGCTTATTGTTAATGTCAATACTTGTATTTGGTTTTATTATCATTTGTTTAATAATAATGTTGGTGCTTGCTTTTGTTTGGAATAATGCACTTTAATAGTTAACTTTGCGCAGATTTACCAATCGAAGGTATAGGGGGCACTAATAGTCCCCTATTTTATTACAATAACAAAATGATTACAGATACTTTAATAGAAGGTTTTATTTCAGAAAAGTTGCAGCAAGACGAGATGTTTGTCGTTGAGATTGTTGTGCGACCTGGGAATAAGATTGCAGTAGTTGTTGATAATGATAATGGGGTGCCCATTAGTTATTGTATTGAGCTTAGTAAACTCATTGAATCTAATCTGGATAGAGAAGTAGAGGATTTTGAGTTAGAAGTATCTTCTGCCGGTATCGGTCAGCCTTTTAAAGTATTACGCCAGTATAAGAAGAATATTGGTCGCGAAGTTGAAATGTTGACTACTGCTGGAAAGAAATTGAGTGGTAAATTATTGAGTACTGACGATACAGGGTTTGAAGTTGAGATAGGAGAGATGATTAAGTTGGAAGGAAAAAAACGAAAAGAATTGCAACTTAAAACTGTACGTTATAGTTTTGATGAGGTTAAACAAGTAAAAGACATAATATCTTTTTAAATATTCCGAAGCATGGAAAATATTAATCTGATAGATACGTTTTCAGAGTTCAAAGAACTAAAGAATATTGATCGTGCAACCATGATCAGTGTTTTGGAAGATTCGTTTCGTAGCGTTTTGATTAAACGTTTTGGTACGGACGAAAACTTTGATGTGATCATTAATGATGACAAAGGAGATTTTGAAATCTGGCGTAATCGCGAAGTAGTAGCAGATGAAGACTTAGAAGATGCAAATCTTCAAATTTCGTTAACTGAAGCGAATAAGATTGACAGTGATTATGAATTAGGCGAGGAAGTTACCGATGAGGTGAAGTTCCTTGATTTTGGTCGTCGTGCCATATTGAGCTTGCGCCAAAACCTTTCTGCTCGTATTCTTGAGTTAGAGAAAGATAATATCTATCACAAATACAAGGATCGTATTGGTGAGATTGTTACCGGTGAAGTTTATCAAATTTGGAAGCGAGAGATTCTGATTATTGATGATGAAAACAACGAGCTAATCTTACCTAAAGCCGAACAGATTCCATCTGATTTCTTTAGAAAAGGAGATACGGTACGAGGTGTTGTTGTGAAGGTGGATATTAGAAACAATAATCCATTGATTCTATTATCGCGTACATCACCGGTTTTCCTAGAGCGTTTATTCGAACTTGAGGTTCCTGAAATCTATGATGGTTTAATTACCATTAAGAAGATTGTTCGAGTTCCTGGAGAACGTGCAAAAGTTGCTGTTGAATCATACGATGAGCGCATCGATCCGGTTGGTGCTTGTGTTGGAATGAAAGGATCACGTATTCACGGTATTGTTCGTGAGTTACGTAACGAAAATATTGACGTCATTAATTACACTTCAAATGTTCAGTTGTTCATTCAAAGAGCATTGAATCCCGCTAAAATTATCAACATTAAGTTGGTAGAGGAAACTGGTAGAGCAGAAGTGTATTTACGTCCGGAAGAAGTGTCTCTGGCAATTGGTAAGGGTGGGTTGAATATTCGCCTTGCTGGTCAGCTGACTGGTTATGAATTAGATGTTTATCGCGAAGCAGACGAGGATGATGAGGATGTAACCTTGGATGAATTCTCGGATGAAATTGATAGTTGGGTACTTGACGAATTAAAAGCGATTGGTTGTGATACAGCTAAATCAGTTCTGGATTTATCGGAAGAAGATCTGGTTAAACGTACTGATTTGGAAGAAGAAACCATTCGCGATCTGAGGAAAATATTAAGTGCTGAATTTGAATAATTCACTATATTTGCCACGCAAACAATTGTAGCCACACAAAAATACGAATAGAAGAGTCCCGTTATATGGCAGTTGGAAAAAGACTTAGTAAAGTAGCTCGCGAATTCAATGTTGGAATAAGCACCATTGTGGAATTCTTGGGTAAAAAAGGATTAAAGATTGAAGGTAATCCTAATACCAAGGTTTCAGAAGATATGTATTCTTTGTTAGAAAAGGAATATCGTAGTGATTCTAATGTTAAAAAAGAATCTGAGAAGCTGACTAAATTAAAAGATAAATCGAGAAAAGAATCGATATCGATAGAAGATATTCGTGACGATATCGAGCCGAATATTGAAAAATCGGAAAAGAAAGCTGAAGCTCCAGCTGCTGAAGAAGCGAAAAAGGAAGATGCAGGTCCAACTGTTGTTGGGAAAATTGATTTGGAAGCGTTAAAGCCAAAGAAGAAAGAAGCACCTGTTAAACCAAAAGCTGAAGTTAAGAAGCCAAAGCCAGTTCAGGAAAAGCCAAAGGCTGAAGTAAAATCAGAGCCTGCTCCAAAGAAGGAAAAGCCAGTTAGGAAACCAGAGCATATCGAAACTAAAGTTGAACAACTTGGTGGCGAAATGAAGGTGGTTGGTAAACTTGATTTGGATAAGAAACCTGAAAAGCTTAAAGCTGAACCAAAAGCTAAGAATAAGCCGAAACCTGAGGCGGGCGAGAAGCCTAAAGCTGAAAAGCATGCACCAAAGGATAAGGTAAAAGAGGCTCCTAGGAAAGAGGAGAAAGCAAAGGTTGATGATAAACCAGTTGCTAAGGAGGAGAAAGCCGTACCTCAGGAGAAAGCTGTTGAAGCTACAAACGAGGGTGAAGGAGAAGTGCAAGAAGGGGAAAATACGTTCCGCCCTACTCAGGTTAAGAAATTATCGGGACCTACTGTTATTGGTAAAATTGAATTGCCAAAAGCTCCCGTGAAAACGGAAGGTAACAAGGATGATAAAAAGACTGCGAATAAAAAGCGTAAGCGTAAGCGCATTCGTAAAGACAAGGAGAAGGTTGATATCAACCAGAAACCACAAGTAGGTGGCACTAGTGTTAAGAAAAAGGTTGTAACTGTAGGTAGTGGTGAACAGAAGAAAGATCAACGCGTTAAACGTTCTCCAAAAATTAGAAAACGTCCGGTTCGTGCCGAGGTTAACGAAGAGGATGTACAAAAACAGATTAAAGATACTTTAGCGCGTTTAACGTCTAAAGGAAAAAATAAAGGTGCAAAACACCGTCGTGAAAAACGTGAAGCTCAATCACAGCGTCAGCAGGAAGAGCTTGAAAAAATCGATCAGGAAAAGTCAATATTGAAGGTTACGGAGTTTGTAACTGCCAACGAATTGGCTAGCATGATGGATGTTCAGATCAATCAAATTATTTCAACTTGTATGAGTCTTGGAATGTTTGTTTCGATCAACCAGCGTTTGGATGCGGAAACATTATCATTGGTAGCTGAAGAATTTGGCTATACCGTTGAGTTTGTAAGTGCCGAGGTAGTTGAATCTATCATCGAAGAAGAAGATCCAGAAGAGGATATGAAAGATCGTCCTGCTATTGTAACAGTAATGGGACACGTCGATCATGGTAAAACATCCTTGCTCGACCACGTTCGTAAAGCGAATGTAATTGCAGGTGAAGCCGGTGGTATTACACAGCACATTGGTGCATATAGTGTAACCCGCGAAGATGGGCGTCAGATTACCTTCTTAGATACACCGGGTCACGAGGCGTTTACGGCCATGCGTGCACGTGGTGCTCAGGTTACCGATATTGCTATTATTATTGTGGCAGCTGATGATAACGTGATGCCTCAGACGAAAGAGGCGATTAACCACGCGGCAGCAGCAGGTGTACCAATAGTATTTGCAATTAATAAGATTGACAAAGAGGGTGCTAATCCTGACAGAATAAAAGAAGAGTTAGCTCAGATGAACTATTTGGTTGAAGACTGGGGTGGTAAATACCAGTGTCAGGAAATTTCAGCTAAGAATGGTATTAACATCGATGAGTTACTTGAAAAAGTATTGCTCGAAGCTGATATGCTTGAGTTGAAAGCAAATGCTAATAAACGTGCCGTTGGTAGCGTTATTGAATCGTCGCTTGATAAAGGACGTGGTTACCTAACAACAGTATTGGTTCAGGCTGGTACAATGCGAGTAGGTGATATGTTATTATCAGGTTCACACTACGGCCACGTTAAAGCAATGTTTAACGAGCGTAATCAGAAGATTGACGAAGTAGGTCCATCAGAACCAGCATTGATTCTTGGATTGAATGGTGCACCACAGGCTGGTGAGCGATTTAATGTGATGGACGATGAGCGTGAAGCTAAAGATATTGCTACTAAACGTGAGCAGTTACAGCGTGAGCAAGGTATGCGTACCAAGAAACACATTACACTTGATGAAATTGGCCGTCGTATCGCGATTGGAAACTTCCAGGAGTTGAATGTGATTGTGAAAGGTGATGTGGATGGTTCTATTGAAGCATTATCCGATTCCTTAATCAAGCTTTCTACCGAAGAAATTCAGGTGAATGTGATTCATAAAGCGGTAGGTGCCATTTCAGAATCTGATATCATGTTAGCTGCTGCATCCAATGCTATTGTTCTTGGATTCCAGGTACGTCCATCGTTAACAGCACGTCGTATTGCTGAGAAAGAGGAAATCGATATTCGTCTTTACTCTATCATCTACGATGCCATCGAAGAGATTAAGGCCGCGATGGAAGGTATGTTATCGCCTGAGATTAAAGAAAATATTGTTTCAACCATTGAAATTCGTGAGGTATTCAAAATTACCAAAGTTGGTACGATCGCAGGTTGTATGGTGAAAGATGGTAAGATCAAACGCACCAACAAGATCCGTGTTATTCGTGATGGTATTGTTATTCACACTGGCGTACTAGGATCGCTTAAACGATTCAAAGACGATGTGAAGGAAGTTGCTTCGGGTTACGAATGTGGCTTGAACATTGAGAAGTTCGATGGTATTGAAGTTGGTGATATTGTTGAGGCATACGAAGAAGTTGAAGTAAGCAGAAAATTGGATTAAGATTACTAATCTAGATATAGAAAAAAACCGGCTTTAAGGCCGGTTTTTTTGTTTTATAGATATTCTATTATCTTTATTATATTCAGTTGCCTTGTATGGTTTGATCGTTTGAAATGGAGGTTGTTTTCAAGGCAATGAAATTGGCAAGACGCAGGACTTATTAGATGGAGAAATATTTAAAATCAGATTAATGATAACATTAGATAAAAAACAAAAGTGGATTGTATCTATATTATTGATTCCTATATTGATATACGTCTATATAGATGGTTTTTCAGATTATGTGAAAGAGAGAGATGAACTTTATAAAAAATATCCTAGCATTTCGAGAACCGATAACATTGCGTGTATTATTAATGAAATAAATGAAGATAAGTCTTCAGCATTGATTATTGATGATCAGAATAACCATTTTAGAATAGATATTTATGTTAGAGCCTCGCACTTATGTGATTTTGCACAAATAGGGGATTCATTATCGAAAAAAATAAATAGCAATATTTTGTGTTTGCACAAAAAATATGATGATAAGGTTCAAAAGTTTGAAATGCTTTTTCATGAGCCATAGCTTGCAGTTGTAATATCACCCGCTAGTGCGCGATTTTATCGCGTTCTATTGCATTAGAAACAGTGCAGCTTTTGTTTTTAGTTATGTATTGCCACACTCTAAATTTAGGTGGAAGCGGTATTTTTATAGATGAGCAATCCATTTATTTTTCAAGTGGCATTTTACATCTTTGGTTTTGTCGATACAAGGTGTATCGACTTGTTAGATCCTTATCAACGTGATACAAGCGCGCAGTTTTGTATCTGTCAGTCTCAAGTTGACCGCATTCAGTTCCCAAATCGATGCTGCCATTATTAATTACCACGCTAGCTAAATCTTTTTAATGTCTGTCAGGTTCAAGTAGACCGCTGTCAGTTCTAGGTGCAATGCTGTTAATCAAAAGTAGCCATCTTTCTGGATTAAACATTATACTGTCGTTATGCTTTTTAGCATCTATAGATGTCAAGTATACCGCAGTGCGTTCCCAAATCAATGCTGCTCATAGAAGGTAGACATCTGACTGTATCAAGTATTATGCTGTCACTATCTTTTACGTATCGGTCAGTGTCCAGTTTGGCCGCTGTCCGCTTCCAAACCGTTGCTGTCCATTAAAAGAACGATGCTGCCTTAGTCAAGTGTCATGCAAACGACATCTTTTAAGTATCTATAAGTGTCAAGTAGACCGCTGCCAGTTCCCTTTGCTATTGCACGCTTTTATCGTGTGATAAAATGACAGTTCTTACAATAACTAAAGTACAACGCGATAAAATCGTGCAGTGCGATGAATAAATCTCTGTGTCTCCGCGTCTTTGCGTTTATTTTAGCATAAAAAAAGCAGTTACGATATTCATAACTGCTTTGTAGTTTTAAGGAACGGTTCTTTAAGCGTGTCCTGTTTGTGAGAACCGTTCCTTGAATATTTTTTTAGTCTTTCTGCTCAAGCTCATTAACGTCGTGCGACTTTAATGGGTTTTTCATCAATTCCTTGTTTTGCTCGCGATTTTTGCAAACATCAATGGCCAAATAAACGGCTTGACGGAATGACTCATGACTTGCTTTATCCTGACCTGTTATTTCAAAGGCTGTACCGTGATCGGGCGATGTACGAATAAATGGCAATCCAGCCGTGTAGTTAACACCTTTGGAGAAAGTTAATGCTTTGAACGGCGCCAAGCCTTGATCGTGATACATGGCTAGTATGGCATCAAATCCTTTGAATTGTGCACTTCCGAATAGGCCATCTGCAGGGTATGGCCCCAAAGCCATAATGCCTTCTGCTTTTGCTTTTTCTAAAGTAGGAATGATGATTTCCTGCTCTTCGCTTCCTAATACCCCTTCATCGCCTGCATGTGGATTTAAGCCCAATACAGCAATGCGAGGTTTGCGAATGGAGAAATCCATCATAAGTGTTTTGTTCAGTGTTCTCAGTTTACTGAGGATGTTTTCTTCAGTAATCATAGCTGGCACATCTTGCATGGCAACGTGGCCGGCAACAACACCAACCTTCATATCTTCCGATACCATTAACATTAAAGCCTCGCCATCACCGGCAGCTTCTTGCAAATATTCGGTATGTCCAGGAAAAGAGAATGAGTCGGACTGAATGTTTTTCTTATTGATTGGCGCCGTTATTAGCACATCAATCAAGCCTTCTTTTAAATCTTTTACGGCTGCCTCCAAAGCAAGAAATGCAGCTTCGCCACCTATGCTTGTTGATTTGCCCAGTTCAACACGTACATTATCATCTAAGCAATTAATGATATTGATACGTTTGGTGTGCGCTTCTCCAACATTACGGATACTATTCAAACTAAAATTAGGAATATTTAAAGCCTTACGGTGGTAGGCCGCCACCTTAGACGAGCCATATATAACTGGAACAAACGAATCGTAGATGCGACTATCTGAAAGTGTTTTGAAGATGACTTCGTAACCAATTCCATTTATATCGCCATGCGTTATTCCAACTTTTATTTTAACATCACTCATATTGATTGTTATTAGTCCCGATAGTATCGGGTGGTCAGAAGTCAGTAGTTAATGCTTTGATTCCCAAAATCAACTAGATTACTGCTTCTTAATATCGTTTAATAATTCAGATAAATGTAATATAAAAAGTGCAATTAACTTCTATTTTTCAAAAAGTCATATAACAATCGAACACCAACGCCCGATCCACCAAAGCCTCGGTAGCTATCTTCTTTACGAACGAAAGCCGGGCCGGCTATATCAAGATGAACCCAGGGTGTCTCCACAAAGTGAGCCAGAAATTTGCCGGCTGTTATGGCACCACCTTCACGACTTCCCAAATTTTTGATATCAGCTATTTCTGATTTTATTAATTCATCGTAATCTTCCCAGAATGGAAATTGCACAACACGTTCGTTTACTTTAAAGCCAGATGTACTTAATTCGGAAAAGACAGTATCGTCAGCCGTTCCCATTGCAACCGTACCATACGAGCCTATTGCCATTACAGCACTTCCGGTTAAGGTGGCTAAATCAATAACCAATTCAGGATCGTATTTTTTCGAATAACTCAAGGCATCGGCTAAGATTAAACGCCCTTCAGCATCGGTATTTAATATCTCAACTGTTTTACCATTGTGCATGTTTAATATATCTCCCGGCACTATTGCGTTTTCGCCCGGACGATTATCTGTTGCTGGTATCAAACCAATAACATGCATTGGTAGTTTATTTGACGAAACGGCAACCATAGCACCAACTACCGATGCTGCACCACCCATGTCGGCTTTCATGTCGTCCAAACTTCCTGGAGGTGTTTTAAGGTTGATGCCTCCCGTATCAAATACAACACCTTTACCAACTAGTACAACAGGCTTAGTATTGCTTGCATTTTCAGGTTTCCATTCCAATATGTGAAAGGCCGGAGGATCAATGCTTCCTTTATTAACACCCAGTAAACCCCCAAATTTAAGCGCTTCAAGTTTGGCTTTGTCAAAGATGTCAACCGAGAAACCGTGCTCCTTACCTAAGTCGGTAATGGTAGATGATAATTTGGCAACATCAAGTGTTGAAACAGGCTCGTTAACAAGATCACGTGTTATAAATACACTCTCACATGTATTTTTTAATTCGTCAAGTTCGCCTTGGTTGCATACTGCCGATGCTACCCATATGGTGAAGTTTTCGAAGCTATTTTCTTTCTTACTTTTGTATTTGTCAAACTGGTATGTTGACAATGCCAGGCCTTCGGTAAGCGCTAGCGTTACTTCTTTGTTCCCACTTAGATCGTATAAGCAAACAGCCTCTTTTTTTGCCTTACGCAAGTCAGATGTAATGGTATGGCCATCCTTACGTAATTTTTCCAGGTCGGAATTGCTGATTTCGCCTTTGTTAACTATTCTCACATAGTAAACAATGCTATAGGCTTGAATGGTAATGAGTTTTTCTTTGGCTTCGGCTTTTTCAGTTACCAATGCCATGGCATCGTCGTTAAAACCAAAGTTTTTCAATACGGCAATGTCGTCAACCAGAAATATATTTCTTACTTCTGCAGGGCGATCACCCGTATGTTGTATGGATAGTTGCATATAAATTAAAATTAGATAAGAGATGAATAGATAAGAGATTATAGATTGCCAACGATGAAGTGTTGGGACGCTAAGATCTTCTATTTTGTCATCCTCATGTATTTATAATATTATTCTGTTAGCATATCTGATTCGCTTTCTTCAGCTTTACTCTGAGCTTTAAAGTACTCACGAATCATTACTTTTTTCATCTCACGATGAATGATAACTTCCGTTAAGGCGTCTTCGTAACTAGCTCCGCCCATTTCCTTCTGGTAATGATGTACCTGTTTCTCGGTAACATCAATGCGATAAAGAAAATTTAGGAACATGGTGTAATGTTCGCCTAGCACTTCCTCAATGCGCGGTTTCATTTGATTGAATAACTCTTCGTAGAAATTCTGGACATTACCTGAGAAAGTTATTTCCAAACCAAACTCAGCAAAATCTTTTATGATTTGTGCCGCTGTTTTACGAATTAAATCTTCGCGTGTACAGGCATTCTGAAGTGCTTGTCTATTGAGTTCTGGAAGCATAGAAATGGTTATTGCAATTGAAAGGTGTACATTAAAGCCTCAAGCTGACGTATCTTTTCTCGTTTGTCAGGTTTTTCAGGAGAATATACAAATCCTTCAGTAATAACAACACGGTTATTCTTAACATCGTGATGCGCCTGCAAAATAAATGGGCCGCCCATCATGTCGTTCTGAACTTTCCACAACCCTCTTAACTCAACTGTTGGTACGCCATTGATGTCTGCTCTTTTGTAGATCACAGGGAACGCATGTTCGGTTGTCATGTACGATCCTTCGGAAGGGCCAGGAACATTTTGGTGTAATATTGAATCTCGTTTATTCAAGAGGTATTCTTTCGAGAAAGTACCTTCGCCTACATAGGGGTATTCATATATGAGCATGCCTTGGTTACCCCAATCGGTATCTTCGCCTAACCATGTAATCGACTCTTTACTATTACGTTTCTTAAGGTTGGTTGGCACATTCATTTTTATTTTCCAACGTTGCTTAAGCTCTTCAATGGCTTCGGCATTTGGATAGGTTTTGTAATAGGCAATGTTTCGATCGCGAGCTGCCTTATTAAAGAAACTAACAAGACGTAATTCGTTTTCCTCAACCAATCTTCTCAATGCTGCCGTGTCCTTGGCGGTAATGCGTACCGTCGATTGTGGAGAAGCCCACATATCTTTGAAATAGCGGATGGTATCCGATTTTACATTCGGCGAAATATCGGTTACTATTAAATTACGGAAGGTCTTCATGTGTGATGAAAAACCACGGTGAGGCGTTACCAATATGTCGAAATGAGGTTCGTCCTGAGGTAATCCAAGGTAGGTTTGAATCATTGCACGCTGAAGCGTTTTGCCGGCTTCTGATTTTTTAATTTTGTCATCCATTACGATTAACAACTCACCAGCTTTACCAGCTACATTGTGTTTGAATCCACTTTTTTTATCCTTACATGCAATAAGTACTAAAACAAGTAATAAGAATGAAGTGTATTTTATGAGGTGATTCATAAGGCTATATATTTTATGAGGTGAAATATTTATTCGTCTTTTGCCAGTAGGCTATCTTTCCACATTAGTTTTTCGGGTTGAGCAATTTCGTCGCTTACAAAGAAGAAGCGTTGTTCGAACTTCGGTTTCCATACCACCAATTGCTGACCAATCAATAGATTTCGATTGCGAAGCTTGTTCCAATGCATAACATCACTTATGCGGCATTGGTATTGGATGGCTATTTTATGAAAGAACTCCCCTTTTTGAACTTTATGTGATGATTTAAAGCGTTCACTTGTGTCGCCCACCGGTTTGCTTTTGGCGATGGGTGCTACTTGCTCTTTTAATAATTTTTCATTTTGGATGAATTGTACAACCTTTTCTTTTGGTAAAAAAATGCCTACAGGTTCACTTTCCACAGGTACAAAATCTTTGGTGTAAGCAGGGTTGAGCCAACGGATTAGTTCAATGTCGGTGTCTGAAGCAGTGCAAATCTGCTCAAAACTCAAAGATTTATGAATGACAACGGTATCGATTTTATTAAAGGAAATGGGTGCATCGTTAGGAGTTACCTCGTGTCGATCGTAATTGTTCATTACGTAATTAACCGCAATAAAGGCGGGCACATAACTCTTAACAGCAGCCGGTAAGTAAGGTTGAAGTTCCCAAAAATCGGTTTTTCCACCTGATCGTTCAATGGCTTTTTGAACAACACCAAGTCCACCATTATAGGCCGCGAGGGCTAATTGCCAATCGTTAAGATTATGATGCAAGTATTTTAAATATTTACAAGCGGCTTCCGTGCTTTTTATGGGGTCGCAACGTTCGTCAACATAAGTATTAACTTCTAAATCGAACATGCGCGATGCATGGTAAAGAAATTGCCATAAGCCCATGGCACCCGACGATGATTTGGCCTTTGGGTCTAAAGCTGATTCAACAATGGCCAGATATTTTAACTCGAGCGGTAAATCGTATTTGGCCAGATATTCTTCAAACAGGGGAAAGTACAATTCGGAACGACCAATAATATTAGCCAGATGATTTCGACGTTTTACTGTGTAAACCTCAATGTATGCTTGCGTTTGTGCATTGTAATCGAGATGAATAGGTGTCAATTTGTCAAGTTCAGCCAACCTCTTCTGATACATCCAATCCGGATAATGTGGAAGAGATTCTGAATTTTGCGCACCAGAAAGGCTGAATACAGCACAAAAGGTAAATAACATGAATAAACGCCTTCTTACACTCATCGTCGATCTTCAATTAATGACGTTATATTAATATGCAAAAAGGCCAATCCTCAAAGAGGGCCGGCCTGTGTGTTTATAAAAGCTTTGCTAGTAGCTTATTAACTTACTCGGCTGTTTTTTCGTCAACCTTATCCTTGTCGTCTGACTTATTGCCAGGTTCTTCTTTACGAGCTTTTTTGAATTCTTTCATTCCTTGTCCCAAACCTTTCATTAGCTCTGGGATTTTGCGACCACCAAATAATAGAACAATCACTATTGCGCCTATGATAAGCTCTTGAGGACCGATACCTCCAAAAAGTAATACCGTATTTATATTCATGATATTCTGTTTTTTTTAATTATTACAAATTTAATAATTTGACCTTACTTTATAAAGGCTTTAAAGATATCATTTCCATTTGCGAACAACAGAAGTCCAAGCAATAGAACCATACCCGTAATTTGTGCATACTCCATGAATTTATCACCAGGTTTGCGGCCGGTAACAATTTCGTATAATAAGAATAACACGTGGCCACCATCCAATGCGGGGATAGGTAGTATATTCATGAAAGCTAAAATTAGCGAAATTAAACCAGTATTAAACCAAAATTTCTGCCAATCCCAAGTGCCATCAAATAGTTTTCCCATAGCACCAAAGCCACCTACTTGCTTAGCACCTTCTTTGGTAAAAATAAGCTTCATTTGTTTGACATAGCCAATCAAAATGTCGAAGCCCATGTCGATGCCTTTCGGGAAAGCTTCCCAAAAGCCATATTTGAAGATTTTTACATCAACGTACTTTCCATAACCAGCAGGATTGAATCCTAAGGTTCCTTGCGCACTAACTTGAGAATTAAGAGAAACTAATGAATCACCGCGATAAACATCTAAATGTATCTCACTGTCCTTGTTAGCTTTTAAAGTTGCAGTTAATTCATGAAAGAAAACGGTTGACAGTCCATTTACCGAAACGATACTATCACCTTCTTGTAGCCCTGCATCGGCAGCGTGAGATCCTTTAACAACCTTATAAACGATTGTTGGGAAACGTATGCCGGCAAAGTTTTTAACTTCTTGGCCGATCATTGTTTGATCGAAATCTTCAGGAATGCTTAGTTCAACTGTTTGGTTGCCGCGCTTAACCGTTAAATTCTCTGCATCTTCAAGTAGAATGAATTTCGCGATATCATTGGTTGTTTCAACTTCCAGATCATCTACAGTTAAAACAATGTCACCATCTTGTAAACCTATTTCTTTACCAACTTCGTGGTAATGTAAACCAAATTGTGCTGATTTTACTGGCACATATGATTCGCCCCACTTGAATAGAATCATCCAGAAGATGAAGAGCGCAGTAATAAAATTAACCAATACACCACCTACCATTATTAATAAGCGTTGCCAGGCTGGTTTAGCTCTGAATTCCCACGGTTGTGCTGGCTGAGCCATAGCTTCTTTGTCCATCGACTCATCAATCATACCTGATATTTTCACATAGCCACCTAATGGAAGCCATCCTACACCATATTCAGTATCACCTTTTTTGAATTTGAATAATGTAAACCAAGGGTTGAAGAAAAGATAGAACTTCTCAACACGTGTATTAAAGACTCTGGCGAAAAAGAAATGCCCAAATTCATGGAGAATCACCAGAATGGATAAGCTGAGTAAAAGTTGTACGGTTTTTATGAAAATTTCCATTAATTTTTATTTTTTCCAATTAAGCAACAAATATATCTTTTTACTGATAAAGCAGCACAAAAAAGTACCACTATACCTTATTTATTTTTCACAGTATTAGGTGTTGCGGTGCGAAGTGATAGAATCACTCCGTTATTATTTTCTATTATCAATAATTTGAGAAGCTAATTTGCGTGCTTCGGTGTTAGATTGCATATAGTCATCCAGGCTCGGGGAGGCAACGAAAGTCGATTGCATCATTGTTTTTTCAATAGTCGAAGACATCTCGATAAAACCAATCTTTTTATTCAGAAAACTATCAACTGCAATTTCGTTGGCCGCATTTAAAATACAAGGCATGTTACCACCTTTTGACATGGCCTGATAGGCAAGATCAAGATTCCTGAAAACCTTTATGTCAGCTTTTTCAAAACTAAGAGATGGATAATCCATAAAATTAAAGCGCTCGAAATCTGATTTTATGCGTTTCGGAAAGGTTAAAGCATACTGTATTGGCAACTTCATATCAGGTAAACCCATCTGTGCTTTCATCGATCCATCTTCGAACTGAACAATGGAATGGATGATGGATTGTGGGTGTACCACAATTTCGATTTGCTCAGGTTTGAGGTTGAACAACCATTTTGCTTCAATGGCTTCCAGTCCTTTGTTCATAAGCGATGCACTATCAATTGTAATTTTATCACCCATGGTCCAGTTGGGATGATTCAAGGCTTGACAGCGCGTTACTTTTCTGAGGAAATCCACGTTTTTACCACGGAATGGCCCTCCTGATGCGGTGAGATAGATTTTCTCAATGGCATTGTGAAACTCACCAGCTAAACATTGAAAGATTGCCGAGTGCTCAGAGTCAACAGGTAATATGCTAACTTTATTTTCAAGCGCTAACTTAGTAATGATATCGCCAGCTACTACTAAGGTTTCTTTATTGGCCAGGGCAATGTGTTTGCCGGCTTTTATGGCATTGATAGTTGGTACTAATCCGGCAAAACCTACCATAGCCGTTAGTACAATGTCGATTGATGACATTTCAACCACTTGCGCAATGGCCTCTTCACCAGCAAAAATTTTAATGTCGGTATCAACTAAGGCATCACTAACTTGTGCGAATTTCTCTTTGTTACCAATTACAACTGTGTTGGGTTTGAATTGTAAGGCTTGCTCAATAAGTAGTTCAACGCTATTGTTCGCCGTTAGAACTTCAACTTCAAAATGATCAGGATGTTGTTGAACAACTTCAAGCGTTTGTTTTCCAATGGATCCTGTAGACCCAAGAATTGCTATTTTTTTTGACATGAATATAATCTGTTCTTCTGGGTTGGTCGTTTATTCAAACGACATGTATTGTTCGGCATCTAAGGCAACGCCGTTGTACCATAACTCAAAATGTAGGTGCGGCCCAGTTGTTAATTCTCCGGAATTTCCTACACGCGCAATTGCTTCACCTGCCTGCACTTGGTCTCCCATGCTCTTAAGTAATCGCTCGTTGTGCTTGTATAATGATATTAAGTTATTGGTATGCTGAATTTGAATAACGTAACCTGTTTCAACTGTCCATCCGGTAAAAACCACAGTGCCATCAAGCACGGCACTAACACGTTCGCCTTCTTTGGTAACAATATCTACGCCGTAATGACCTTTTGAATCGCCAAATTTGTTAACCACAACCCCTTTAATGGGTGTAAATAGGAAACTGTGTTCGAGTTCAAATTTTCGACTATTGCCTTCGAATACGGCTAAGTTGAATTTCTCTTCACGTTCCACCTGCTCCCTGAAAAGCGAATCTTCTTCTGATTTTTTGAAGGATATTTTACTGTTATCAACAGGACTTGCATTTTCTTCGTCTTCCTGCTTAGCTCCAGCAGGAACATCGCCAGATACGATGGCTCGTATGTCCTTAAAAAAACGATCGCGACGATCAATCTCCAGAATCAGGCTATCAACTCTTTGAGCATTTTGAATGAGTAAGCGGCGTTCTTTACCTGACGGATATCCAGGTATGTATTCGCGCAAGCCTGTAAAAGCAATTAGGAAAATAACAGAAATAATGAGTAAAATTGAGCTAACGCCTATGGTTACAAAAACATTAAGCCTCGAAAGGCGCATGCCAAATACTTCCTCGTATGTTTGTTCGTTGAAGATGGCCAGGCGGTACTTAAACCTTAACTTCTGAACCAACTTCTTTCCTTTTTCTACCTTTGCCATTGGAGCTTAATATTCAATGAAAACAAAGGTAAAAAATCTGCGCAGAATACCGTAAAAATTTATGAAAGGTTAGTTATTCTTTAACGATCTACGTTTATGTTTTTAAATTCAGTAACGTTTTATTTATTCCATTGTCTGTATCGTAATGCTTTGGCTATCTGACGACCAAGCTCTGAAATAACCTAGGATATTAGGGCCTAGATTAGATTCTGGATTGTAGGGTGTGGTTCCGCCGGGTCTTTCGCTGGTAATCTCAGCTAATTGTGAATAATAGGTATAAGTGCTTTCATCAATAGAATAAGCTTTCACGATTACTTCATCACCAACTTCAAAACTTGGTAAAACGGGTGAATAAACGATAACTTCATCTTGTGCAAAAATATCCTGTGGAATTGCATTGTATCGCTCTTCTTGTAATGCCCCGTTTTTAAAGAATTTAATTAAGTAGTAATTATCTTCTTCAGGGTTATTGGTCAACTGCATCTCAAGGCCATAACTTTCCTTGTCTCCTTGGTGGGGGGTGCCCGATTTAACTTGCGACAGTTTCAATATCTTGGTTGGAGTCATCATTGTTGACTTTCCTTCAAATGTCTCGTTGTTCAAATCCACCTTAATTGTATACTCCTGACCAACATCACCTCGCATAAATTGGCTTGTATATAGCCCATCAGAAATATGTTGAAGTGTTTCCGAAATGCCTTCTGAATTAGAGATTGTAATGGTGGCATTGGTTTCGTACTTTGGATTTTCTTTGTTGAAATAATCATTGGTATAACTTAAACGGACTTGGGCATTTTGCTTGGGTTGTATGTCGCCATCAATCACTATACTAGGATTGGAGCTATTTAAGTCAATGTCGATTATTTCTTCGCAACTTGTAAATGATAAGAGAAGAATAGATGCGAAAAGGATTGTTATATATGTCTTATAAATCATGATGCTAGCTTTGAGAATTAAAATTTAAAGTTCCAGGTTATTGAAGGAACGATACCAAATAGACTGAGTTTAACTGCTTCTGTAGAGCCTGGTTCATCAACACTTTCTCTAAAATTAATGGAGTAAGCGTTCATTTGGTTGTAGGCATTGTATAATGAGAAGTCCCAGCTTGAATTAAACCTCTTTGTGCCTTTACCCTCCAAATGTAGGTTTAAATCCAGACGATGATAATCGGGCATTCTGTATCCATTTCGTTCTGTGAAGTAGGGTATTTGGTTATTATCGAATTCATATTTCCCGCTTGGGAAAGTGACAGCGTTACCTGTATAATATACCCAGTTGGTTGAAAGAGATACGCGTTTTGAAAGTTGATAACTAGCTACGATTGATATATCGTGTGTTTTATCATAAGCCGAATTGTACCAATTACCTTGATTGATACCGTCTATTTGATTTTCTGTTTTCGAGAGTGTGTAACTCAGCCAACCGGTGAGCTTGCCATATTTCTTTTTTAAATAGAATTCAGCCCCATAACTTCTGCCTTTTCCTTGCAATATATACGATTCGATATCCTCGTTAAGCATCACCTCAGTTCCATCTTTGTAATCGGTGATGTCATTCATGTTTTTATAGTACGATTCTATTGAGAATTTAAAGGTATTATCGTTGAAGTTACGGAAATAGCCTATTGAATATTGATCAACAGTTGTTGGCCTAACGTTTGATGTACTCGGCATCCAAGTGTCTGTTGGCTGACCCGATGTGCTATTGGATAACATATGCATGTACTGTGCCATTCGGTTGTACGAAGCTTTTACCGAACTTTTTGTGTTCATACGGTAATTAAGCGAAACTCTCGGTTCAGGTTCAAAGTATGTTTGCATAATTTTACCTTTTGCAAAATATTCCTGATCAATAATTTGGTTGTTGTCATTATAAGTTGTGTTGTATCCTTCGCCTAACTGTTCAAAAAAGGATAGGCGTATTCCGTAATCAGCTGTTAATTTGCTGTTTATTTTTTGAGTGTTGGTAAAGTATATCGAATTTTCTAAAGCTTGCTTTTTTGCTACTTTAATGTCGGGTATCGTGTTTTCCTCAAATAAGAATTCACCAGGATAGAAATTGTGGTAAGTATCATCGGATCCAAATTTCATAGTATTGTTAGCATTGGCATATAAAGTGAAGTCTAGTTTTAATCCGTAATCTTTAATGCCCGAAGACATACTTCCCTTATCTCCAAAATTAAAACCGTAATTGTAATTGCTGTAGATAAATGTTGCATTAAAAAATAGCTTATTACTGAATAAATGGTTCCATCGTAGTGTGCCAGTTGTATTGCCCCAGTTCATCCCCATGTCCTCAAAGCCAAAGTCGTCGAGGCCAAAATAGCCTGAAAGAAACAATCTGTTTTTATCATTTATTTTGTAATTAAGTTTGGCATTTAAATCGTAAAAATAAAGATCAGCACCCGATTCGATAATGCCGGCTGATTTGGCCGCTATGTCGGCATAACTGCGGCGACCCGATACAATAAACGAAACTTTGTCTTCTACGATGGGGCCTTCAAGGGTTAAGCGAGATGAGATTAAACCGATGCCGCCCGATGCTGAGAAATTTTTACTGTTTCCATCGCGCATGGTTATGTCGAGCACCGATGCGGCTCTACCACCATAATTAGCTGGGATACCTCCTTTATAAACTGTCATTCCTTTGATCGCATCCGGATTGAAAACGGAGAAGAAACCCATCAAATGCGATGCGCTATAAACCGGAGCTTCATCTAATAAAATCAGGTTTTGGTCGATGGAGCCACCGCGCACGCTAAAACCATTACCACCTTCCGATACAGTGCTTATGCCTGGTAGAAGTTGGATGGTTTTTAGTACATCTCGCTCACCAAATAAAACAGGTAATTTACCAACATCTTTCATGTCAAGCTTTTCGACACCCATTTTCGTTGCACTTAAGTTCTCATCTTTCTTTTCGGCCTTAACAACTACCTCGTTAAGTTTTGTATCGGCATTGCCTAGTTCAACATTGATTTGTTGGTTGCTGGTTAGGCTAATGCTTATAGTTTGTGTTTGATAACCAATGAAACTAAAAAGAATTTGATAATCACCTTCGGGTAGTGTCAAAGAGTAGAATCCATAAGTATTAGTCATTGTTCCGTTGGCTTGATCGGAAGTGTATATGGTTACACCTATTAAATCTTCACCAGTATCAGCTTCGCTAACCCTTCCGCTAATTGTGAATTTGTTTTGGGCATTTGCTATGAATGAAAGGCAGGTAAATAATGTGAGTAAGAAAAAAGAATGTGTTGTTATGCGCATCGCTATATGTATTGTATAAGGTGTGCAAATGTACTTTTATAATGCTATTTCTTCTAATTCGTCATGGCGAAACAGTAATTTAATGTAATGAAATCATGATTTTGGCTAACCAATCAGGAACAAATTTAGAAATCGCATTGGAGTAATTGTTGTTTTTTATTGATAAAACCACGTAACCTTGAGGTGAATCTATGGTCAAGGTATGTATATAAATAAATGAATATGTGGTTATGTATCTGATATCAAGGCGTTAGGATTGCATTTTTGCCCATATTGGCTTCGTTTATCATTGTTTTTAGGGTGTTTATGTAAGTGCGTTTATTTTTATCTACATGAACAGTTTATTTGTCACCTCAATGTCCTGAACTCGTGTAATAGCCTCTCTTTTGCTTGGTTACAGTCGTGATCTGTTCTACTTTTACATCGAACAAAAAACAAAACAGTGGACGGTTTTATACAATCAAAAAAATAGGGGAAAGATGGTTTTACAATTGATTGCAGCACTGGGGGAAATAAGAACACACAACAAAGTAGGAAGTATTGACTTTCCGAAGAAAAACGAATTGCAAATTTCTTTTAAAGACACATTTGTAGATTTGGTGATACCAATCCGACCGGATATGGATAGTCATTTATTAGTAGGGATTTTTTATAATTACATAAATCGTCCTGAAAGTAAGTTAGCGAGAGCATAAGTGGTTGATTCTTATGATATGAAACTGCAGAAGAAAAGTGATTGGACTTTTTCTTCTGCAGTTTTTTTATACTTTTAAAGAAGAATATATTTGTGTTTAATGGATTGTAATTTTGTTGTCCATAAATCCGCATAAATTAACTCGCTATGAAACTCACATTATTGCTTTTTTTAAGTTTGACGATTGCTAACCAACTGTTTTCTCAAGATCGTATAACAGGTAAGAATTTTGCTACGCGAAGTGAGGTGATTGCTAAAAATGGGATGGTCTGTTCCTCGCAGCCTTTGGCAACACAGATTGGCTTAGATATTCTTAAACGTGGTGGTACAGCCGTAGATGCTGCCATTGCAACTAATGCAGCATTAGGCCTGATGGAGCCAACAGGTTCAGGAATTGGGGGTGATATATTTGCCATAGTGTGGGATGCAAAAACACAACAATTGTATGGTTTAAACGGCAGTGGTCGATCACCAATGGCACTTACATTGGATTATTTTAAGAAGGAGGGGTATTCCAAGATTCCTGCTTTTGGACCATTGCCAGTAAGTGTGCCAGGCTGTGTTGATGGATGGTTTGAATTACACGATAAGTTTGGATCAATGCCAATGGCCGATATTTTGGCCCCAGCTATTGATTACGCTGAGCAAGGATTTCCTTTATCTGAACTTATCGCCTACTATTGGGGACGATCATTTGAGAAGTTTAAAGACTATCCTAATGTTGTTGAAACATATGGAATTGATGGGCAAGCTCCGGAAAAGGGTGAGCTCTTTAAAAATAAAGGATTAGCAAATACGTATCGATTACTTGCTAAAGATGGTCGCGATGCTTTTTATAAGGGCGAAATAGCCAAGCTTATTGAAGACTTCATGGAGGAGCAGGGCGGTTTTCTTTCCAGGGAAGATTTAAAACGACATAAAAGTGAATGGGTGACACCTGTTTCAGTTAACTATCGCGGCTACGATGTATGGGAATTGCCACCAAACGGACAAGGTATTACTGCGCTTCAGATGTTGAGTATCCTAAAAGGGTATGAGTTTGAAGAGCATGAATATGGAACAGCTCGCCACCTTCATTTGGCAACTGAAGCTAAGAAATTGGCTTTTGAGGATAGAGCCAAATATTATGCTGACATGAACTTTGCGAATGTGCCAGTTGATGAATTAATTTCAGATGCTTATGGAGAAACCAGGCGGCAATTGATTGATGAAAATAAGGCAGCTTTTTATGATGCCGGAAGTATAAGTAAAGGTGAAACCGTTTATTTAACGGTAGCTGATCAATGGGGAAATATGGTGTCGCTGATACAAAGTAATTACAGAGGCATGGGTTCGGGAATGGTGCCTTCGGGTTTGGGTTTTATGTTGCAAGATAGAGGTGAGCTTTTTTCTTTAAATGAAGGAGATGCCAATGTATATGCACCTGGCAAAAGACCATTTCATACAATTATTCCAGCCTTTGTTACGAAAGATAATAAGCCTGTGATGAGTTTTGGAGTGATGGGCGGTGATTTTCAGCCTCAGGGGCATACGCAGATTATCATGAATATATTAGATTTTGGTATGAATGTGCAAGAAGCTGGTGATGCGCCGAGGTACAGTCATGATGGCTCATCCAAGCCAACAGGCGAGGCTAAAAAGGGAAAGGGAGAAATACACATTGAAACAGGCTTTGATGCTCAGCAGATTTTAGAATTGACCAAAATGGGGCATCGCGTTTGCTTTTCACCTGGCGAATATGGCGGTTATCAGGCTATTTGGTACGATGCTAAAAATGGCGTTTACGTAGGAGCATCAGAGTCGAGAAAGGATGGTCAAGCGGCTGGTTACTAAATAAGTTTTCCAAATCTTATGATTCATTTATGGTTAAGAATAAGGCGTCAGACTAGCAATTTAAACAACTGGTCAAAAAAACTTTGGTAGCTAATGTCTTTTACCTAATTTCTCGGATAATTAATGATTAAGAATGAGTTGGAAGAAGTGGTTTTATAAGAAAGAAACAGCCTTGAAAAGATTTCAAGCAGTTGAGTCAACTGTTTATGAAATTTTTGCACCTAATAATAGGTACATCGGAAGGCAGTTCTTTCAGCACATCGCACCTCGCTTGTGTGAATTGACCGGCGCCAATTATGTTTTAATCGGAAAATATCTTAAGAATACCAATCAGGTATCAACTTTGGTATTTGCCAATGGTAAACTGTTAAAAGAAAATTTCATTTACGATCTTTCTGATAGTCCTTGTGAACGTGTGATTGGCAAGAAGACTTGTAGTTTTCCAAAGTCGGTTGCTCAATTGTTTCCAAAAGATAGGGCTCTTGCTAAAAATGGAGTGGAGGGATATATTGGTGTTCCGCTTTTTAATTCAAGTTATGAGCCTAATGGCATATTAGTTGCGCTTTTCAAAAAGCCATTGAATAAAAAGCTGGTGAAAACCATTGAGTCACTGATGTACTTGTATACAGCCAGAATGAGTACAGAGATCGAGCATTTATCAGCAAAAGATGAAGTTGAAAAGCGCAATATCGAGCTGGAATTAATGCATCGTGCGCTTAAAGAGAAGAATAAAAAGCTGGATGAATCACTAGGTGAACTCAATCGAATTCAATTGAAATCGCAGGAGTATGATCAGTTAAAGTCCACCTTCTTGGCTAATTTGAGTCATGAGCTTCGAACTCCTATGAATGTTATTCTTGGATTCTTAGAGTTGCTTCGATCAGAAGAATTAAGTTCCGAAGAGCGCGAAGAATATATTAATATCATTAATGTTAATGGACTTCAGTTGCTTAAGGTGATGGATAACTTGATTGATATATCCAAATTACAGACACGCCTACTACAAGAAGGCCCAAGTAGGTTTAGTTTGAAAGATTTAATGACTCAGCTGTTGATTCATTATAGAAATGAGGCAAATACGCTTCAGAAAAATGTGAGAATTGAGTTTACTGAGGAATCGCTTGAGAAAGTAAAAGAGGTATATACTGATCAGGATGCTTTATTAAAGGTGTTAAATCACTTATTGGATAACGCTTTGAAATTTACCAGTACTGGTGATATTAGTTTCGGATGTTCGTATGAAGCCGATTACTTACATTTCTATGTTAAGGATACGGGTATTGGTGTACCTGAAGGTAAAGAGAGTGTTATATTTGATATGTTCAGACAGGTTTCTACAAGCTATAATCCTGAGTTTGGTGGAAATGGCCTTGGTTTGGCTATCTCCAAAAAATACATTGATACACTTGGTGGTCAAATTTGGTTAGATAAAAACTATACGAAAGGTGCCTGTTTCCGATTTACCATTCCCTACGAGGTAGTTCGGGTAAAATCGGAGGTGTCCAATGCTGCATTAGATTAAAACGCAGCCATTAATAAGCCAATGTCTTTCGACGGTATGTTAAATCGATTCCCAATTAAATCGTTGGTTAATATTCCTTTGTAGATATAAATACCATGGCTTACTCCAACTTCCTCTTTAATAAGGTTTTGAATGCCACCTACTTCACCTAAGCGTAAAAGGATGGGTGTAAAAATATTACTCAATGCAATGGAAGCTGTTTTTGAAACACGAGAAGCAATGTTTGGTACGCAATAGTGAATGACACCATGCTTATTAAAAGTTGGTCTGTCATAGTTTGTACACTTACTGGTTTCAATGCAACCGCCTTGATCCATACTTAAATCAATAATGATAGATCCCTTTTTCATTTGTGAAACTTGCTCTTCGCTTACCATAAAAGTATGTCCACGCTGGAGATAACGAAGGCTGCCAATAACTGCATCTGCACTTTGCAAGGCTTTGGTAAGTGACTGAGGGTGTAAGACTGAAGTGAATATGCGCTGTCCCAAATTTCGTTCTAACTCTCGTAGCTTGTGGTACGAATTGTCAAATACCTTAACGGTAGCTCCTAAGCCAAGAGCGGCCCGGGCGGCAAACTCTCCAGCAGTACCTGCGCCTAATATTACTAATTCCGATGGAGATATTCCAGTGACTCCGCCTAACAGTACTCCTTTCCCATTAAAGGCTTTACTTAAATATTCACTTGCTATCATTACAGATGCAGCTCCCTCTATTTCACTCATGCTACGTACTACAGGGAAGCAATCAAAGGCATCTTTTAGTATTTCAAAACCAATGGCATTAACGCGTTTGTCCATTAAATGTTGAATGGTTTCACGCGATTGATTATACATGTGTAACAAGGAGATCACAACCTGGTTGGGTTGTAAAAAGTCAATTTCCTCACTCGTTAGAGCTGATACCTTTAGAATAATATCAGCTTTGAAAACTTCTGTTTTTTTAGATATGATTGCACCACATTCTGAAAAGTCATGGTCAAAAAAATGGCTACGATCACCAGCCCCCGATTCCAAATATATGGTATGCCCATTTTCGGTTAGCAATTCTACGCCTTGAGGTGTAAGCGGAACGCGGTTTTCGAAAGTAGAAGAGTCTTTAGGTATTCCAATTGTTACCTTTTTCTTTCTTCTTCCTGTCTCCAACATTTCTTCCCTTGGTAAAAGGTGAGTCTGACTCATTGGAAAATAAGGTGATTTTTCGCCCATCTGGATATCTAATTCGTATAAAACCTTTCCTAGTTATGCGTTTCAATATAGTGAAAAAAAACTTGAAATATTACAACGGTTTATTGTTTAGTAACAGTTAGTTTGCGTCTGCCATCACTTTCTTCAGTTAAGTGCAAATCAAGTCTTCCGTTTGGTAGTAAAGAGCTTATCTTTTCGGGCCATTCAATCATGCAGAAGTGACCTGAATATAAATAATCTTCGTAACCCATATCGTAGGCTTCACTTTCTTCCTTTAAACGATAGAAATCAAAGTGATAAACAATATCTTCTTCTGGAGTATGGTACTCATTAACAATCGCAAAACTTGGACTGTTAACCGTGTCTTCTACTTGTAAATTTTTGCACAATGATTTGATGAAGGTGGTTTTGCCAACTCCCATCTCACCATAAAAAGCAATCACTTTTTCATTTTTATAATGCGCTAGGAATTCTTTAGCTACCTCATCAATGGTTTCAAGTGAATCGATGTAAAATGTATTCATGTTTAATAATTATATGCTGCAAAAATAACAGAAGCCAGCGAAATTTCATCTATTAATTACGACCTTTTAATGTCACGCAAGGAATAATCATCTCCTCAAGTGAAACGCCACCATGTTGAAAGGTGTCGCGATAATAGCTGACGTAATAGTTATAATTATTTGGATATGCGAAAAAATCGTTGTTGCAAGCAAAGATGTAAGAGCTAGAAACGTTTGGCCTTGGCAAGAATGCTTTTTTAGGATCCTTTATCTCAAATACCTCTTTTGCTTTGTAATTTAAGTTTTTACCCTGCTTGTAACGTAGGTTGGTATTCACATTGCGATCACCAATTACCTTCACTGCATTTTGAACCCGAGTAGTACCATGATCGGTGGTTAATACAATTGTAACGTCTTCCGATTTTAAGCGTTGCAATAATTCGTGAAGAGGCGAATGGTTATACCACGATTGTGTGAGAGAACGATAAGCTGCTTCATCACGCGCCAGTTCTTTTATCATCTTCACTTCGGTGCGGGCATGCGATAACATATCTACAAAATTAAAGACAACCGCATTTAAATCATTATTCATCAGCTCGTGTAAGTTGTCGAGTAAGTTTTTACCACCAGCGCTGTCCGATATCTTGTGATAGCTATAATTTACTTTCTTGCGAAAGCGATCGAATAAGGTGCCAAGCAATTCTGATTCATACATGTTTTTACCTTCTTCCTGATCGTCGTCGACCCAAAATTGAGGGAACATTTCTTTTATCTGAGAGGGTAGTAGGCCTGAGAATATTGAGTTTCGGGCGTATTGTGTTGCCGTTGGTAATATGCTGAAGTAGGGATTGTCATCTTCAATCAGGTAATCTGCCGAAATGACTTTTTTCAATACTTCCCATTGGTCGTATCGAAAATTGTCGATCACGATAAAGAATACTTTCTTTTTTTGCTCAAGCAAAGGTAAAACGGATTGCTTTACCAGTTGATGCGATAAGAGAGGTGCATCTTCACCAGCAAGCCAATCTAAATAGTTATTCTTTATAAATCGCGTAAAGCTTTGGTTGGCCTCAGCTTTCTGCATGCGCAATACTTCATCCATTGCGCCATCGCCTTGTTCCAGTTCCAATTCCCAATATACCAAACGCTTGTAAACTTCTACCCAATCTTTGTGAGTAAATGAGTCGTTTATTTTAAGGGCGATTTGCCCGAATTGCGATTGATAACCAGAGGTGGTTGTTTTGGTAACCAATTCCTTTGTATCCAGATTCTTTTTAATGGAAAGCAAAATTTGTCTTGGGTTGACAGGCTTGATGAGGTAATCGGCAATTTTATTACCAATGGCCTGATCCATGATGTCTTCTTCTTCGCTCTTGGTGATCATGATGACCGGTATCTCGGACCGCATCTCTTTCAAATGATTCAGTGTTTCAAGCCCAGATAGTCCCGGCATGTTTTCATCCAAAAATATTAAATCGTAAAACGATGTTTCAACCATCGATAGAGCATCTTGTCCATTCGTAGCTGTTTCAACATTATATCCTTTCTCCTTCAGAAACAGAATGTGCGCACGCAAATGTTCTATCTCATCATCTACCCATAAAATCTTAATGTTGCTATCGCTCATGTATAAGATACTTGAAGATTAATAATTACTTGTAATTGCTTTTGTAAAAGTTGTCGTATTCTTTAACAAGAGATTTAGTCATTAGGTTTTGTAAGTTATCAGATGAGACAGGCCATAGGTAATGTTCTTTACGAATTATGTCTCTCGTTAAGAAACTATTGTTTTTAACATCGGAGATATAGGCCGTTGCTTCGTTAGCGTTTTTAAAACCATCTACCTGAATCGCCCGGTAATCCTCACCAATATCAACCATAGTAACACTTAGTTTGTCACCATAATCGTTTCGTGTAAAATTGGTAAATATAGTTTGAAAACGCTTGTAGTCCATGCGTGTTTTTTTAACTACAATTAAAGCGTGATGTGCTTGCTCTGCATTATATGTATATAAAGGCGCTTCTTCAACCTTTTCAACAACAGGTTCGATAGCTTCCTCCCTTTGAACACTGTTTTCCTGAACATTTTGGTCTACTTCTGCCTTTTCAGGTCTTGTTTCTTCAATGACTTCGGCCTCAACAGGATCAGGTACATTAGCAACTGGTTCTATCGTTTCAGGAACGGCCTCGCTCTGTTCTAATTCCGCAGTGCTTGTAGCTTGTTCCTTTGTTGGTTCTGCAAATACCTCATCTGGTTTTTGGGTCTCCTCAGGTTTAACGCTAACCTTTTCCAGCTCTGATTTTTCAACAGGTGCCAAATAATAGGTCGCAAAGAAGAGTGTGTATTCTTTGATTAAACCCGACAGATAGAATTTGTTCTGATTCGAAGTTGATATCGCAAGAATATTGTCCTTAAAGAAATCAAATTTGAAAAACTCAGGGCGCTCGCGCAATGAATAGAAGTAATCCATTGCTTCCGACTTGTTCTTGAATCCAGAAATGACAATCGCTGTTTCTCCATTGATAAGTACTTTTTCACTAATGCCAAAATCGTGTAATAGATAACGCGAGAAGTTGTAGTCAGCCACATTATATATGGCTCTGTTAAGGTTCGTTTTATCAATAGATAATACCACTATGTCGTAGGCTTCATTCTCAACATAAACAAAGCCTTCACTCGAAATGTCTCCTTCGCTTTCGTCGGAGGTATCATCTTTAGTTAATGATTTCTGACTGGTGCTTGGAACACTTGAATAGGTAGTGCCTTGAACCGGTTGCATACCATCCGCTAGTAGCTTAAGTAATTGGCTTGCAAGAGCGGCTTCTTCACTGTTCTCATCTCTTCCTACAATGGTTTCCAAATCTGCTTTGAATGCTTCGTTATTGCCTGTTTTACCTTCAGACAAGGCACGAATTAATAAATACTTGTCGGTAAGAGGGTTTTCTTTATCAGTAAGAACTATTTCGTTGGCCTCATTTATTACCTCATTGTATTTTCCAAATAAGAAATTCTCATATGTATTCTCATAGGCTAATTCCTGTTGTTTCTTCATTTCAATCATCTTATTGAAGAAATCAGGATCGTTAAGTGAAGCTACAAATCGACTGTCAGGGAATTCTTGTTCTAATCGGTTTCGGGCAGAGGTCATTCCTCCCGTATCGTTATTAAGGCGATAGGCATTGTATAAGGCTACCAAAACTTGCTCACGCGATTTGGCTTGTGGATAGCGGGATAATAAATCTTCGAAGGACTCAATGGATTTAGGATAATTTTCTAATCCATCCATAAATATAAGTCCCATTTCCATTAACGAATTTTCGGTCAGCTCATCTGATGCCACTCGTTGTTCTTCCGTTTGCGGAATATCAGCTAATAGTTGCGCTCGTGTTGGAATTGCAGTTGCATTATTTGCTGGTACATCCACTTTGTTTGCTGGTTCATCGGCAGATTTAGTGTCTTGCTCCGGACTGTTTAAATCAGGCAAAGCTGATGGATCCCCAAAATCATCTTCCTCTTCTTGAACCTTGCTTTTATCACTTCGCCTCCAATTATCTTCAAGTTTACGCTTACCCCATCGTTTCTGGAACTCCATTTTTCCCATTCCCATGGAGGCTTGATTGTAGAAATACCATTTGCCACCACTCTGATTCATGGCAGAATTACTTCCTGAATTTTGATAGAAAAAAGGATCGTTGAAATTATCTTCTTCTTCGCGCTCTTTGGCCAAACGCTGTTCTTCTTCCTTGGTTTCGATTATGCCATCGAGATAGGCCAATAAAACAGGTTCGCTCATATCTGCCAATCGCTGCAAACTGTCTTCGCGTTGTACAATCAAAATGTGATCAACAAGACCGCTCAATCCGTTATGGCGCTCCTCAAGTTGGTCGTACAACTCGTAATCCTGATCAATTACTGTTAGGGCGCTATCGTAATAAAAGTAGGCATTAGGGAAGTCCATTCTGTCATAATAAATCTCACCAGCCTCTCTGTATGAAATACCTTTTTGGTTTTCATTGTCAACACTGCTTGCTACAGATTTTTTATAATAATGTAGTGCTTCGTCAGTATTTCCTTCACCTTCAAAAACTTGTCCGAAAGCCCAATAAATACGATCTAAATAGTCCTTGTTCTTCTTGTCTTTTCTCAGCTTGTGCAGTTGCTTTTTTACTTCTTCAATGTTGGCATCTTCATAAATAATTGATGCGCGATTGACTTTTGCATTAAAAGTCATTTCATAATCGGTACTAACTTTGGCAACATAAGCAAAGGCTTCAGTGGCTTGCGACTTTTGATTGTTGGCAGCATAGAGTTGGCCAAGAATGTAGTTGAAGCGAACACGTCTGTGTTTTTTTGCTGTTGTCAGGCTGTTCTTAATGTAGGGAATCGCATCAGCGTATTTTTCTTGTTTAAGAAGAAGATTGGCATAAACGGCCATGAATTCACCGTATAGTTCTTCGGGCGCATTGCCGCCTAAATCGTAACTCTCCAAAGCCGAGAGTGCCCCAATGTAATCGTTGTATTCGGTATAGGTTCGAGCTAACCAAATAAGCGCCTCGTACTGTGCAGGTGTATTATTAAACTCTCGGGCAACATATTGAAACGTTCGGATGGCAGGTAAAAATTCATGCTTGTAAAGCTGAGCTTTACCAATCATCAGATAGGCATTGTCAACCCAGTCATTGTATTCTTTGCGATTATAAAATTCGGCAGACCGACTGTTTTTTGATCCTGATCGTTTTTTAGGTTTGGCCGTAATGGAATGTTTCTTGATTAATTTTGTTCCTTTCTCGATAGCCCTATCCATATCGCCAGTTGCAATCGAAATGGCATCAGCATCCGACGATTCAAAAAGTGGTAGAATGTCAGAATAGTCGTTCTGACAATTATCTTGAATGGCTTTAACTCCGTTTTTAAGACTTTCACGGCCGTTGTAGTAGACATTATAGTAGGCGGTCAGATTATGATAGTTGCGACTTAGCCAAGTGTTTTTTTTTGTGCTACACCCAACCAAAAGAACCAAACTAAGTATTATAGTAATTTTTCGAAAAATCATGGAATATCAACGTAATTCTTAATCAAGATATAAAACTCATTTCGGCTAAAAATATTTCATAAATCATTAAAAATAGCCTTATAGAGTTAAAACAATTTTTAAATTTACCAATTATCAAGTCAAAACCAATTATCGCAAAGGTAATGCTTATTGGAAATGTTTAAAGTGTAGAGGTATGAAGATTAACGTTATTGAGGATGATAAGGTGTTTAATAGGTTGATTGAACATACGTTAAAGCTGAATCCTGATTATGAGGTGGTATCCTATTTTAATGGTAAAGATTTTATTAAAAATTTAGGCGACGACCCTGATGTTGTTACACTTGATTTAGGATTGCCTGATTTAACCGGAAACGAAATTCTTAAAAAGATCAAACGCTTTAATCCTGAAATTGATGTGATTGTCATATCAGGACAGGATGACATCTCAACAGCCGTTCAGTTATTGAAAGAAGGTGCATACGATTACATCACCAAAGATGGTAACATTAAGGAAAGGTTACTTCATAGCATTCAGAACATTAAAAAGCAAAAGAATCTTAAGAATGAGATTACCCAGTTAAAGACAGAGATTGGGCATAAGTACCAATATAAAAATGCGATTATTGGAGATAGTCCGGCCATAAAAGAGGTGTTTGCCTTGATCGATAAAGCCATTAAAGTGCCAAATATAAATGTTTCGGTATATGGCGAAACAGGTACAGGTAAGGAGTTAATAGCCAAAACGGTTCATTATAATTCGCCTAGAAAAAGTAAACCTTTTATTGCGGTGAACATGGGAGCCATTCCGCGCGAATTGATCGAAAGCGAATTGTTTGGTCACGAAAAGGGAGCATTTACCGGAGCCATTACAACCAAGAAGGGTAAGTTTGAAGAAGCCGATGGAGGTACCGTGTTTCTGGACGAGATTGGCGAAATGGATTTCAACCTTCAGGTTAAGTTGCTCCGTGTATTACAGGAGCGTGAGATAACCCGCGTTGGTGGAAGTGGCGTGATAAAAATTAATACGCGTATTATTACCGCTACCAATCGTGATTTGGCCGATGAGGTACGTCAAGGTAATTTTAGAGAAGACCTCTATTATCGTTTGCTCGGTTTGCCTATTCAGTTGCCGCCTTTGAAAGATAGACGTAACGATACAATATTATTAACCCAGCATTTTATTAAGGCCTTTTGTAAAGAAAATGGCTTAAAAAAGCTGGAGTTAACACCAAAGGCCAAGAAGAAAATATTGAATTACCGTTTCCCGGGTAATGTGCGCGAGTTAAAAGCTGTTGTTGAATTAGGCGCAGTGTTGACCAATGGTGAGATTATTGATGAGGAACACATTGTGTTTAATTCAACCCAAGGCGATACTGAGATATTCTCAGAAGAACTAACACTAAAGGAGTATACCGAGAAAATAATCCGTCACTACCTGAAAAAATACAACAACAATGTATTGAAGGTGGCTGATAAATTGGATATGGGTAAATCAACCATTTACAATCTGATTAAAAAGGATAAAGAAAATGAATAGTTAGCCTATTCGATATTCTACTTATTAGCTAATTATGGCAAAGCCAATTATTGTCAAACAAACATTTAATATTTCACGAGATCGTCTTTGGGAGATCATCACCGAGCCTACTTTAATGCGTCAATGGTTCTTTGCTGAAATACCCGATTTTAAAGCTGAAGTGGGTTTTAGTACACGTTTTAATGTGGATGCTGGTGAGCGGCAATTTATGCATTTGTGGGAAATAATAGAAGTAGAGAAGATGTGTAGCATTACTTACGATTGGCGTTACGAAGGCTATACAGGACAAGGTATTGTTAAGTTTGAATTAGAAGATTCGAATAACGGGACTTTATTAATAGTTACAAGTACCGGCATGGAAAGCTTCCCGCAAGAGATGCCAGAATTCTCTCGGGTGAGTTGCGAAGGCGGCTGGAAGTATTTTATAAATGAGAAATTGGTGGGGTATGTTGGTATAGAAACTATATAATGATATGAGGAATCTAATAATTATTGGAAATGGTTTTGATTTAGCGCATGACCTTAAAACTGCTTACTATCATTTTTTAAGTGATATAAAAGAATCTAGTGATAAATATGAGGCTTCGAGTATAAGGAGTAATACTAATATGTTGCTTGAAGCTTTTAATTACAGTGAGGCCGGAATTTGGAGTGACATTGAAAGTGTATATTTTGATATTTTGAAGAATATCAAAGATAAAGCATATTTGCAAAATAAGTATCGGTACGCAAACCGCTATAATACCTCGAAAGAATTAAATGAACATTTTGAAGATATTAAGCAATGTTTACATCACTATTTGCAGGGTGAAGAAAAAAGGTTTGTTAGAAATGAAAATTATACAAATTTCTTCGGGAGCTTCTCAGGCAAGAATACGGTCATTGTTAACTTTAACTACACAAACACAGTCAAAGAATATTTGAGTGAGACAAATTCAGATATTGAGTTAATACAGATACATGGTGAGCTAAATAATATAGATAATCCAATAATCTTTGGATATGCTGCAGATGATAAAGAATCTAAAGACTTATTAAATGAAAATGACAATAACTTCGTTCGAAACATCAAGAAGTTTAACTATTTATTCACAAAGAATGAAGAGATATTAAAAAAGCACCTAAATTCAGAAGAGTTTAATGTTTTTGTTTTGGGGCATTCGTGTGGTATTTCTGATAATTTAATATTAAGTCAAATATTGAATTCAAAAGCAATTCATAAAATCTATCCTTTTTATTACAAAGATCGCGATGGATATTTTAACACAATGGTTAATATTGATAGAATAATTGATGATTATTCAAAGGAGGTAAATGAACTTAAAGTTTTCTCCAAATTAGTCTCGTTCCCAAATAGTCATGAGATGCCTCAATTAGATTATGATGAAAAATTAGGTGTTTACTTAGAGTCAATACTAAACTCACGATTACCAAAAGAACATAAGAGAGCTGGTGAAAAATTAATATTAGATGCTGCTTCTAGGAGGTGATTTATGACGCGAGTTTAGCCCGAGCCGAACAATTAAAGATAGGACAATTTGAAAACAAGTGGCATTTTTACTTTTCCCATTTGTGTCGATACACGGTGTACCTGCTTCTCTCCGAAAATATTAAAGTACACGATGTACTTGCTCCTTTCCATCCGGAATTGCAAACGACACGGTGTACTTGCTTGTTTCCATTCGGAAATGTAAAAGTACACAGTGTACAATGGTGTTTTTATCCAGAAAAGTGAAAGTACAGGGTGTACTTGCTTGTTTTACTCCTGAAATACGAAAGTACACGGTGTACAATGTTGTTTCAGTGCTGAAAAGTAAAAGTACACGGTGTATCGATTAATTTCCATTCGAAATTGAAAAAATAACAAGGTATTTGATGCTTGATTTGTGCTAGAGCAAAATAAAACTTGCTGTATTATCAGAATACTCTTAGTTTTATAATCCTATTTATCGTTAATAGATTATTGGATTATGGAACCACAAAAACTTAAAATTGGTCTGGCCTTTTCGGGAGGTGGCTTTCGCGCAGCATCGTTTAGCTTGGGTGTGCTAAGCTATCTGAATCATATAAAAATCAAGGATCAACCACTATTAGATAGTGTGATTGCACTTTCAACTATTTCGGGAGGAACCATTGCTGGTGCGCGCTATTCTGTAGGCATTAAGCGGGGCGAAAGTTTTGAAACGATTTATGAGGATTTGTATGGTTTCATGAGTCGGCTCGATTTGATTGAACATAGTCTCGATAACCTGATTAAAAGTAACGACTGGGATAAAAAACGCAGCAATGGTTTGATCGAAGCATTTGCCGATTTGTACAATAGTGAATTATTTGCCGAAGAGAAATTCTCGCGAATTTTAGAAAGCACACCCGATATTCATCTCAAACATATCTCATTTAATGCAACCGAGTTTGACAATGCCTTGCAATTTCGTTTTCAGGTAAGCGAAACAATGAAACAGACTTCTGAGGAGAAGCCCGATAAAGGCATTATTGGAAATTATTATTACCGAATACCAGAGCAGGTGGCAAAGGATATTCGCATGGCAGATATATTGGCGGCTTCCTCCTGTTTTCCGGGTGGGTTTGAACCAATTGTTTTTCCTGATGATTTTGATTTGGAAGCAAGTGATGCTTCGCGTATTTTCTTTGAAGAGAAAAAAGATCCCATTGGATTAATGGATGGCGGCATTGTAGATAATCAAGGGATTGAACCTTTATTGTTGGCCGAGGATCGAATGAAAAAGAACGAGGGCAAAAAGCCAGATGATGCCAATGTAATGGACTTATTAATTATGTCGGATGTGACGAGTCCCTATATGGAAGATTATTCGCCTTGGAAAACCAAGAAGAGTTGGTGGCGCAGAATGACGCCTCGAGCTATATTAATCGTTAATTCTCTGGCTTTGCTTGGCTCCATAGCAGGCTTATTTTTTAGCTTAAAAAATGAACTGACTGGATGGAGTGCAGCAGCATCTGCGGTGGTAATTTTTAATTTAATCGTGTTTTTATTGTCTCACTTTTTGCTCAAGTTGCCCAAGAAGTTTGATGTGCCTCAAGCTTTTCTTAAACCTATCAGGAAATTGTTGAAACTTCGTCTGGTAGTGTTTGAGAACATGATAATGAATCGCGCCAGCTCACTCTTACAAATGAACATGGACGTGTTTTTGAAGCACATTCGCCGTTTGAATTACAACCGCATTTATCAGGATAAAACGTGGAAGAACCGCCGTATAATGAATGCGATATATGAATTGCGTCATGGCGAAGAGAAGCTGCTATCCAAAATTAAAAATAACACCATTCCAAAGGAATTAATTCCGTCAGAAGCAATGCAGAACGTTGCTGATACGGCATCAAGCATGGGAACCACCTTGTGGTTTACCAAGGATGAGTTAGAGAAACAAGACATGCTCAATTCTATTATTGCATGTGGGCAATTTAGCATGTGTTGGAATCTACTTTGTTACATCGACGAAATCACCAAGAGTAATGAGAATTTGAGTACTAATCACGTTTTGTTGGTTGATGTCAAAGAGCAATTGATGGCGCAATGGTTGCAATTTAAGGAGAATCCATTTTGGATGCTTGAAGCGAGTTCTTAATAAAGATTTTTCTTCATTACGTTTAACTAAGTTCTGATATGTATTGAACTTCTAGTTCTTTGTGTTTAAAATCACGATTTTCAGTTCTGTAAAAAGGATAAGTTTTAGTAATTTCGCAGGCTGAAAGAAAAGCGAAGTATTTACGACCATTCAATAAATATCATGGAATACAATTTTAAGGAACTAGAACAAAAATGGCAAAAGTATTGGGACGATAATAAAACGTACAAAGTTGAGGTTGATAACAGTCGACCAAAATTTTATGTGCTCGATATGTTTCCTTACCCATCGGGAGCTGGATTACACGTTGGTCACCCGCTCGGATACATTGCCTCTGATATTTACAGTCGATACAAGCGATTGAATGGTTTCAACGTGTTGCATCCAATGGGCTACGATGCTTATGGTTTGCCTGCTGAGCAATATGCCATTCAAACGGGACAGCACCCGGCCATCACCACCGAAAATAACTTAACGCGCTACCGCGAGCAACTAGATAAAATTGGTTTTTGTTACGATTGGGATCGTGAAGTAAAAACATGTGACCCTGATTATTACAAGTGGACACAGTGGGCTTTTATCCAAATGTTCAACCATTACTATTGCAATCAGGCCAAGCAAGCGCGTCCGATTTCTGAGTTGGCCGAAGCATTTGCATCTGTTGGAACCAATGGTTTGAATGTGGCTTGCAGCGAAGAATTAGAATTTACTGCTGAGCAGTGGAAAGCTAAAACAGACAAAGAACAACAAGAGATATTATTAAATTACCGTTTGGCTTATTTGGCCGATACAATGGTAAACTGGTGTCCTGCTTTAGGCACTGTATTGGCCAACGATGAGGTGAAAGAAGGTCTTTCGGTTCGCGGGGGTCATCCGGTTGAGCAAAAGGTGATGCGCCAATGGTCATTGCGTGTTTCGGCTTATGCCGAACGTTTGTTAACAGGCTTGGATAAGGTTGACTGGAGTGATTCGTTAAAAGAAATTCAGCGAAATTGGATCGGTCGTTCCGAAGGTGCTGAAATGACTTTCAAGGTGAAGGATTCGGATGTTAACATGGAAATCTTTACCACACGTGCCGATACGGTTTATGGTGTAACTTTTATGGTGTTGGCGCCAGAGAGTGAGCTGGTTGATCAATTAACTAAGCCAGAACAGCGTGCTGCTGTTGATGCCTACATTGTTGAGACTAATAAACGTACCGAGCGTGAGCGATTGGCAGAGGTTAAAAAAGTAACTGGAGTATTCTCAGGATCGTATGCCATTAATCCATTAACAAACGAAGAAATTCCGGTTTGGATTAGCGATTACGTATTAGCTGGTTATGGAACAGGTGCTATCATGGCCGTTCCTGCGCACGATTCGCGCGATTTTGCCTTTGCACGTCAGTTCGATTTACCAATCCGTCAGGTGGTAATACCTGTTGGAGCCGAAGAAACAGATACAGCTACATGGGAAGATTCAATCGACTCCAAAGAAGGTACAATGGTTAATTCCGATATCTTAAACGGATTAGACGTAAAAGAAGGAATTGCCAAAACAAAGGAATACATCAAAGAAAAGAACATAGGTAAGGTTAAAACCAATTTCCGCCTGCGCGATGCAATTTTTAGTCGTCAGCGTTATTGGGGTGAGCCATTCCCAGTTTATTACAAGGATAACATACCTTACATGTTAGACGAGGAAAAATTACCATTGACTTTGCCTGAGATTGATAAATATTTACCAACCGAACAAGGAGAGCCACCATTGGGGCGTGCTAAGGATTGGCAAACGGAAGACGGCTATCCTTTAGAATTAAATACCATGCCTGGTTTCGCAGGTTCATCAGCGTATTATCTACGTTACATGGATCCAAAGAATGATAAGGCATTGGTTGGTAAAGAAGCTAACGAGTACTGGCAAGATGTTGATCTTTACATCGGTGGAACCGAGCATGCAACGGGTCACTTAATTTATTCGCGATTCTGGAATAAGTTCTTGTTCGATATGGGTAAGGTGATTAAAGATGAGCCTTACAAGAAGTTGATCAACCAGGGAATGATCCAAGGGCGTTCAAATTTTGTTTATCGAGTTAAAGGCACAAACAAGTTTGTGTCGCATGGTTTGCGTAAGGATTATGATGTGACAGACATTCACGTGGATGTGAACATTGTACGAAACGATGAGTTGGATATGGAGGCTTTCAAAAAGTGGAGTCCAGATTATGCCGATGCTGAGTTCGTACTTGAGAATGGAAAGTATGTGTGTGGATGGGCTGTTGAGAAGATGTCAAAGTCGATGTACAACGTGGTTAATCCAGATGATATCATTGCTGATTACGGTGCTGATACACTTCGTTTGTACGAAATGTTCCTTGGTCCTTTGGAGCAAAGTAAGCCTTGGGATACAAATGGTATCGACGGGGTTCATAAGTTCTTGAAAAAGACATGGCGCTTATTCTACGATGGTGAAACTCTGAAAGTAAGTGACGAAAAAGCAACGCCCGATGAGTTAAAAGTACTACACCGTACCATCAAAAAGATCAGCGATGATGTGGAGCGTTTCTCGTTTAATACTTGTGTAAGTGCCTTCATGATTTGTGTAAACGAACTGAACGACTTAAAATGTAATAAACGCGAGATTTTAGAGCAGTTATTGGCTTTATTGGCACCATTTGCACCACATATAAGTGAAGAGTTATGGCATGCATTAGGTCATGATTCAACAGTTTGCGATACAGCTTGGCCTGAATTTAATCCTGCTCTAGTGGTTGAGTCATCTGTAACTTATCCGGTTTCATTCAATGGTAAAATGCGCTTTAAGCTTGATTTACCTGCTGACATGAATCCAAAGGACATTGAAGCAACTGTTTTGGCACACGATTCGTCAGCTAAATGGTTAGATGGGAAAACGGTTCGTAAAGTAATCGTTGTTCCTAAAAAGATTATCAATATAGTAGTGGGCTAAAAACAATGCTGATAGCTATCAGCTTTTGGCTATTAGCTTTTTAAAATAAGGAGGATTGATTTTCTCAAAAAATCTCAAAGCCCGCAAGGATTTTTTCTTGTGGGCTTTTTTTAAATAGCTCATCGGATGAATATAACTTATCACCTTATATTCATCCGATGAGTAAATAATATGAACATATGAAACGAGCCATGAGAAAAGTTTTCTCACACAGGAGAATGACTATGGTGGCGAGTTCCATCCCGATAGCTATCGGGAGACAATTGAAAGAAAATATAATCATATGAAAAATAAAACTACTGTATTAAAAGAGATACGAAGTTACGTGATGCTTACCATTGGCTTAGGTGTTGGAACTTTGGGTTGGACCGGTTTCTTGATTCCGGCTAAAATTGTGGGTGGAGGTTTAACAGGTATTGCTACCATTATATACTTTCTTACGGGCTGGGATGTTGGTTTAACAACCTTGGTGATTAATGCTGGTTTGATTCTTCTAGCCATCCGCATTTTGGGGGCTTCCTTTGGTATTAAAACCATTTATTGTGTCCTGGTGTTTTCGGGCTTTTTATCCTTTCTAAGTCCAATGTTTACTGAGCCAATTGTTTCGGAGCTCATGATGAATGCTATCATAGGTGGTATTCTTGGAGGTCTTGGGGCAGGTATTGTGTTTGTGAATGGAGGTAGTACCGGCGGGGTTGATATCATTGCCATGATCATTAATAAATATAAGAACATCAGTCTGGGGCGCCTTTTGCTCGGCATGGATGCCATTATTATTTCTTCTTCTTATTTCTTACTTCAATCATCCTCAATCGAGACGGTTGTTTACGGATTTATGACCATGGCAATTTTGGCGTATACGGTGGACATGGTTATATCGGGTAATAAGCAGACCGTGCAGTTTTTTATTATCTCATCCAAACCCGATGAAATACGTAAGTCGGTTATTTTTGATGCTAATCGCGGCTTAACTGTACTAAATGGTGTTGGCGGGTATTCAGGTGAGGAACGCAAAGTATTGATGGTGATAGCACGTAAGAGCGAAACCCAAATGATTTTTAAGGTGGTTAAGCAGATTGATGACGAAGCTTTTATTACGGTTGGTACCGTTATGGGAGTGTATGGTCAAGGTTTTGATAAGATCAAGATATAAATGAAATATTGGTTTGGGACAAAATATATTTTTCGGATTAAAGTTATAAAGTATATCTTAGTGCATCCATCGGATTTTAGCGGCAGAGACGAGTGTTTTTGCCTTTAGTCCGATAAAAATATTACACCTAATTTTGTCATGAAGAAGCGTTCTGTCTATTTAATTGTATTGGCTGTTTTAGTATTAATCCCAGCTATCTATTTTGGTATCCATCGATATAAGCACCCCCGTTCGATTGTAACGGACGAAACGATTGATTCATTAGCCATTATTGAATTACCCGAGCCAGAATTGCTATATGGATTGCCATTGGACACCTTCGAGATTGTTGCGAATAAGGTGAAACGAAACCAGTTTTTAGCCGATATTTTCCTAAAAGCCGGAGTGGATTATCCTACCATCCATAAAATTGTAGAAGCCTCAAAGCCTGTTTTTGATGTTCGTAAAATAAAAGTCGGTAACAACTATTCAGTATTTTACTCTAAAGATAGTTTACGAAGTTTACAGCACTTCGTTTATGAGATTGATAATACCGATTACATGGTGGTTTCGCTAGCTGACTCTATTGATGTGTATCGCGACATAAAAGAAACTGTGGTTGTTCCAAAGGTGGCTTCGGGTGTTATTAACTCTTCATTATGGAATGCCATGTCGGATAATGGGGTAAATCCTTTATTGGCCATTGAATTGTCGGAGATATTTGCGTGGACAGTTGATTTCTTTGGAATTGAAAAAGGGGATAATTTCAAGGTATTGTACGATGAGCAATTTGTTGATAGTGTAAGTATTGGAGTAGGTGAGATTCGTGCTGCACTGTTTCATCATCGAGGCAAAGATTACTATGCCTTTAATTTTGAGGAAGACAGTGTTTGGAACTTTTTTGATGAAGATGGGCAGAGTTTGCGAAAAGCTTTTTTGAAAGCTCCTTTGAAATTCTCGCGTATTAGTAGTCGCTTTTCGCATAGTCGTTTACATCCCGTTCTGAAAATACGACGTCCGCATCATGGCATCGATTATGCCGCACCTTCAGGTACGCCAGTTTACGCTTTGGGCGATGGACGTATCTCGGTAAAAGGTTATCAGAAACGAGGTGGAGGAAACTACCTAAAAATAAAGCATAACAGCGTTTATACAACCGTATATATGCATCTAAAAGGTTTTGCCAAAGGAATGGCTAAGGGTGTTCATGTGCAACAAGGTCAGTTAATAGGATATGTTGGTTCTACCGGTTTATCTACTGGACCGCACCTGGATTTTCGAGTGTTTAAAAATGGTAAGCCTGTCGATCCTTTAAAAATTGATGCTCCACCAGTAAATCCCGTTAAGGAAGAGAATAGAGATACGTTTAATGTATTTATTCAGCCTTTAAAGCTCCAACTTGATAGCATTCCGTTAAATCAGTTTTAAGCTCTTTCGGTCAGAATAATCTCAACATCAACATTTGAATAGAATGTTGAGATGGCTTTCGTTATTCTACCTTTTAGCTTATCGCTATAAGTCAGTTGTAGGTTTTTTTGACTTGGAGTCAAATATACTGTAACCCACCTTCTACGCCCGGTTTTTAATATGTACGCTTTGTAGCGTTCAATTTTATCGTGTTCCAATTCATTATCGATTAGTTTTTCAATATCAAGTTGTGTGGCCTCATCTTGACCACTGAGTAAAAGTTCCTTTGTTCCAGTATTCATTGCTCTAATCGGAACCGATATTGTAAGTAATCCTACTGCTATTACTACTACTTGATCCATGTATTTAATGTAGGGGCTTAAAAAGCCATCTTTCAATAGGAATGCCGCAACAAAAGAGGCAGCAATACTGGCTGTAATCAAAGTATTAATCATCCAGTTTTCCGTTTCAATTAAAACGATAGGCGAGTCCGTTTTTTTAACCTGAACTTTAAGATATAGATAGGTTATTATATTGCCAACTAGTGCAACTAGCAAATAAATGATAATAGCGCCAAGTTTTAGTTCGTTGCCGCCATTCAAGAGCAGAATGATATTACTAACAACAACAAAGGATGTTAAGCCAAATACTATAAAGCCTTTTATAAGTATATATAACGGTTCGAGCGCTACGTAACCAGCGGGTCGTTTAAATGAAATTGGTGCATTAACCAGATTAGATATTTTAAGTCCAAAGAATACAGTTACTGCCGATATCAGATTAAACGCAGCATCCAATAAGACAGCTTGTGATGATGAGAATAAAGAAAACCCAAATCCTAAAATAGAAAAGGATAAAGCACTAAGCATGGAGACCGTAATTGCTTTTTTTTCGATGCTTGTATCTGATATGCTCATAAAGATGTTTTTAAGTAAGATATTTAAAGTGAAGATACTTTAAAAAAAAATAATTCCGTCAGAGATTAAATGTATTAATCAATGACGGAATTAGTGTGCTTGTTATATAGAGTAATTATCTCTTACCTGGTTTGATAGGGTATTTGTACATGATGTTTCGTGCCACGTAAGGTATCTTAGAGGCACGTTTTTTTGGATTTTCTTCAACGGTGTCGGAACCTACACCTTGCCAAATAAGTTGTTTCGATTGGCCATCAAAAACATCAACCACTAAGGTGCCAACATTGTAATCATATTCTTCAATAGTGGTGTAGGATGTGCCCATACCCATTCCCCAACCCCAGCCATAACCGTAGCCATAGCCACCGCCAATGTGGGTTGTATAGGCATTCTTGCCTGTTTTTGCATCTACAACAAGAAATAGCGAAACCACAATCTCCCCATTGTCTTCAACATATTTATAGCCTCTTTTTGTAAACTGCTCTAAAAATGCTTTCTCCCAACGGTCTCTTTCAAATTTGTTGACTATTTCATCGCTGTCTTCGTGCCACCCTAAGAAACTAAATGTTTGATGGGTGTTGAAATCAACTGAGTGGTCATAGTCTGTGGTGATACTCATGCTATCGCAACCCATTAGTATTAAAGCTGCAATAAATGCTGTTGGAATTATTTTCTTCATAATGTGTGTTTTTTTATTTGTTAGGTTAATTTGCAAATATTAGTCCATTTTTTTAGAGTAGAAAATTCACGCTTGATCTTCTATGTTTAAAAATAAACTAAAAGAGTGATTTTAATTTAGGATTTCATTTATAGTTGCAGGAAAATGGGAGTATTCCAACTGATGCACCTTCTCAGCAACATCATCAGCGCAATCTTCTCTTGTTATACTGCATTTCACCTGTTTTATCACCTGGCCCTCGTCGTATTTGTCGTTAACGTAATGGATTGTTATTCCCGATTCCACTTCATTGTTTGCAACAACAGCCTTGTGCACATGCGATCCGTACATGCCCTTGCCTCCGTATTTTGGTAATAGGGCGGGATGTATATTAATTATCTGTTTTGGAAATGCTTCAACATACGCCTTTGGGATTAACCAAAGGAATCCGGCAAGTACAATAAGGTCTGGTTTTAGAGTCTTTAATTCGTCTAAAACGGCAAGATTCTCCACAAACTCTTTTCGACTGAAAATTGAGCAGGGTAGTCCAAGTTTTCCGCAACGTTCAATAACATAGGCTTTTGGATTGTTTGTATAAACCTTGATTATTTCGACCGTTTCATTTTTTTTGAAATAATTAACAATGTTTTCGACATTAGAGCCTGAACCCGAAGCGAAAAGAACTATCTTTTTCATTATCTGTTATTTAAAGCTAGTGTTTTGATCTGATATTTTACACAAAAATAGGAAAAAACATAGGTGAATTTGCATTTTTTTTACACGAAGTTTGAATTATTATCCACAAATGTATTTCTTTGCAAAGTTGTTTAAGAACATTTTATTAGTATTAATTTAAAAAAAAACTTAGAGCTATGTCAGACATTGCATCAAGAGTAAAAGCAATCATCGTAGACAAGTTGGGAGTTGACGAAACTGAAGTTGCACCAGAAGCTAGCTTCACCAATGATTTGGGAGCTGACTCACTTGACACTGTAGAATTGATCATGGAATTTGAAAAGGAATTCAACATTGCTATTCCTGATGATCAAGCAGAGAATATCGGAACTGTAGGTGATGCTATCTCTTACATCGAAGAAAACGCTAAGTAAGAACGAGTAGGATAACTTAAGAGTAGTTATGGAGTTAAAAAGAGTAGTTGTTACGGGGCTTGGTGCCATTACACCACTAGGTAAGACAGTTGAAGAAACATGGACTAACCTAGTTAATGGAGTAAGTGGTTCTGCACCTATTGCTCGATTTGACACCTCAAAGTTCAAAACTAAATTTGCGTGCGAGGTTAAAGACTATGATCCTAAAGAGTATTTTGATCGCAAAGAAGTCCGAAAATTAGACATCTATGCTCAATTTGCTTTAATTGCTGCCGATCAGGCTGTTGCTGATGCAGAGCTTGACTCAGAAGGCATTGACCAAAATGAGGTTGGTGTTATTTGGGGTACAGGAATTGGAGGTATCAAAACGTTTTTAGATGAAGCGGTGGATTATGCAAAAGGGGACGGAACTCCGCGTTTAAGCCCTTTTTTCATTCCGAAAATGATTGCTGATATTGCCCCTGGTCATATTTCTATGAAATATGGTTACAGAGGTCCTAATTTCGGTACCGTTTCGGCCTGTGCTTCATCAACCAACGCAATTGGCGAGGCGTATAATTTAATACGTCTTGGTAAAGCAAATGCATTTGTTACTGGAGGTTCTGAAGCTGCAATTAATGAAGCCGGTGTGGGTGGATTTAACTCTATGCAAGCTTTGTCAACACGTAACGACGATCCACAAACTGCATCCCGTCCATTTGATAAAGGGCGTGACGGTTTTGTGATGGGCGAAGGTGGTGTTTCATTAATTCTTGAAGAATATGAGCACGCTGTTGCACGTGGGGCGAAAATCTACTGTGAAGTAGTTGGAGCTGGCATGACTGCAGACGCACATCATCTTACTGCACCACATCCTGAAGGATTGGGAGCAAAACGAGTTATGGTAAATGCGCTGAAGGACAATGGCATTGATCCATCCGAAGTAGACTATATTAATGTTCATGGTACCTCAACACCTCTAGGAGATATTGCGGAAACCAAAGCTATTAAAGAAGTTTTCGGTGATCATGCTTATAAATTGAACATCAGCTCAACAAAATCCATGACTGGACACCTGCTTGGTGCTGCCGGGGCAATTGAGTCCATGGCATGTATCTTAGCCATTAACAATGATATTGTACCGCCTACTATTAATCACTTTGAAGACGATCCTGATATTGACAATAAGCTCAATTTCACTTTTCATAAAGCGCAGGAACGTAAGGTAAAAGTGGCTTTGTCCAATACATTTGGATTTGGTGGTCACAATGCATCTGTGGTATTTAAAGCATTGTAAAAAAGTAGTTTTGAGTAAAACACTTTTGCACATTATAAAACTTCTTCCTTTTAAAGGGAAGAAGTTTTATGGTTTTATATGGAGCCTAACAGGAATTAGGCCAAAGCGTATGGATGTTTATCGGCTTGCTTTTGCCCATAAATCAGCCATGCAAAAGTCAAAGAGAAAAGAACTTTTAAATAATGAGCGCCTCGAGTTTTTAGGTGATGCGGTTTTAGGTGCAGTAGTTGCCGAAGAACTGTACAATAAATTTCCTCATAAGAATGAAGGATTTCTTACCAAAACACGATCTCGAATAGTAAATCGTTCTTTATTAAATAATATTGCCTTGCAAATGCACCTCGATAAGTGGGTGAAAACACAGGCGCAAATTGATGTGGCACACACAAGCATATTAGGAGATGCACTCGAAGCCCTTATTGGTGCCCTTTATGTTGACCGTGGTTATGGTGCATGTCGTCGGTTTATTACGCGACGTTTAATTCCAAAGTACATCAATCTGCAAAGAGTTGCTCGAAAAGATACCAATTACAAATCCTTGCTAATTGAATGGGGGCAGAAGAATAAGGCCGATGTTCAATTCATTACCGAAGAACAACATGATGCGGATGGCCTGGCTACACGATTTCATGCTAAGATTTTAGTCAATGAAAACTATTCTGGTCAAGGCGAGGGGCTTTCCAAGAAAGAAGCACAACAGCATGCGGCCCATCAGGCATTATTAAAAATAGATACTCCGTAATTATTCAGTATTCCTTCACGTATCTACCTAATTTATCACACTATTACGGGGATTTTAATTTCAATTAGGAGTTGTTTAAGCGAGAGATTCTGGCGCAGATTAGTTTGACATAGCTCTTGATTCAAGGAAAATTATTACATTCACATGAACTTCATGAATGGAAAAGGGTTTTACGTATTAGGCGGTGAATTATTTTAGCTTGAAGCGGCGGTATTGGCCTATAAATGAATAAAGTGAAATAAAACGCTGTTAATTAATGTTAAACGGCTCAATTAATTAAGTTAGCCTGCTATTTTTGTTTTATGAGTAAAAAGTTTATTCTTGCATTAACTATTGTAATGGCCATTGCCCTGATTGGATTAACCTACATCCAAACGCTGTGGATTATGAGTGCGACAAAACTTAAGGAGGAGCACTTTGATCAATTGGTCAGTCTTGGTATGGATGAGGTAATAAATCGCCTCGAACAGGATGAATTGAGTCTTTTAACTCGAAACTCTTTAACCAGTGCTGGTACGAGCAAACTGCCTCCAAATCTTCGTCCGGATAATAAGTATTTTAATCGTAATCAGAATGAGGATCTTTTTGCAGCTGAAGAGGGTTTAAATATTTCTTTAAATCTAAATTTATCAACGCGTCAATATAGTTATTCAACGTATCAGCATGATTCATTGGCTATTTTCAGAGGTCGAGGATCCTTAAGTTCTTATGGAAGAACAGATCCTCTATCAGGCGCAATGCGAGCTATTCAAAATGAAATCCGTGAGCGGATGGATGCCAATAGGAATGAAATGATTAAAACATATCTTCAGGATATTCCCATTGAAAAGCGAATTGATAATTTACGATTGCAGCAATACTTTTTTCAGATATTTGAAGATAAGGGTATTCCTTTTTTATATGAGTTTGCCATCGTAAATTCGAAGAGTGAAACGGTTTTTCAGACCGAAAACTTTGATGCGGAGGGAGCTAATAAACTATATCAGAAGCGTCTTTTTCCTAAAGATATACATGCGAAAGCCAATTACGTTTATGTGCATTTTACTCAAAAACCGAATCCTTTGCTTGAATCCTTGGGGTTGGTAATTCCGTCAGCAGCTTTTACCTTGATAATGATATTTTTATCAATCATTACCATCATAATTATTGTCCGTCAAAAACGATTGGATCAGATAAAGAATGATTTTATCAACAACATGACGCATGAGTTTAAGACACCCATATCAACTATCTCTTTAGCATCTCAAATGCTTAAGGATGGAAGCGTTACAAAAACGCCAAAAACCCTTCAGCACATATCTAGTGTAATACAGGATGAGAGTAAGCGTCTGAGTTTTCAAGTAGAGAAAGTTTTGCAGATGGCCATTTTTGAAAAAGGTAAATCTGGCTTGAAATTGAAGAAAGTGCATGCCAATGATGTGATACATCATGTGACAAATAATTTCAGAATTAAGGTTGAAAATAAACAAGGAAAGATAATTGAGCGCTTAGAAGCAAAAAATAGTATTATATTCGTTGATGAGGTGCATTTTACGAATGTTATTTATAACTTGCTTGACAATGCTGTTAAATACCGAATGGGGGCACCGGTACTATATGTTAAAACATGGAATAAAAACAATGGTATAGTTATATCTGTTAAGGATAATGGCATGGGTATATCAAAGGATAACCTAAAAAGAATTTTTGAGAAGTTTTATCGTGTTCCAACTGGAAATGTTCATGATGTTAAAGGTTTTGGTCTTGGCTTAGCTTATGTGAAGAAGATAATCGAAGATCATGATGGACAAATATCAGTAGAGAGTGAACTTGAAGTTGGCACAAAATTTGAAATATTCCTACCTCTAAAAAATAATTAACGAATGGAAAAAGAATATAGAATACTCCTATGCGAAGATGATGAGAACCTAGGAATGCTTTTACGTGAATACTTGGAAGCAAAAGGTTTAAAAACTGATTTATTGCCTGATGGCGAAGAAGGCTATAAAGCATTTATGGCTAATAAATACGATATCTGTATTTTAGATGTCATGATGCCAAAAAAAGATGGCTTTTCTTTGGCCAAGGATATTCGTATGGTTAATGCTGATGTGCCTATTGTTTTCTTAACGGCAAAATCGTTAAAAGAAGATATTTTCCAGGGGTTTAAAATTGGAGCTGACGATTACTTGACCAAGCCGTTTAGTATGGAAGAATTATTGTTCCGTATCGAAGCTATTTTGCGAAGAACAAAAGGTGGAAATGCTGCTCAAGAATTCTATCAGTTAGGAAAGTATAAGTTTGATACACAAAAGCAACAATTATTATACGATGATGCGGTTATCAAACTAACAACTAAGGAATCGGAGTTATTAAAATTGCTTTGTACGAATGCCAATAAGGTACTTGAGCGTAATTTTGCGCTTAAGACCATTTGGGTAGATGATAATTATTTCAATGCACGTAGTATGGATGTTTATATTACGAAGCTTAGAAAGCACCTTAAAGATGAACCAAGTGTGGAGATTATTAATGTGCATGGAAAAGGATATAAGTTGGTAATGTAAGTATTACTAAGCAAAATTATTTTTTGAACCGCTGCATTATTGTAGCGGTTTTTTGTTTAAATAAAGCTATTTCGTTAACATTGCTTGTGCAGTAAGAATAATAAAGATTTGAATGGATAATTTCAGGACAGAGATTGAGCCTACACCTAGTGATTCAAAATTAAGTTACGATGCTCATATGTTTTTCATGGGTAGTTGTTTTGCAACGAATATTGGAGCGTATTTTCAGCAGACTCAATTTAATGCCTTAGTTAATCCATTTGGAGTATTATATAATCCATTTTCTATAGCTAATGCTCTAGATCGAATGATGGATGAGGATGGACAGTATAAGAAGAGTGATTTGTCGTTTAACAATGGTCTTTGGCAAAGTTTTGATCACCATGGTCAGTTTAATGAGGTAGATGCTGATGCATGCTTAAATGGTATTAATGAGAGTCTTTTGATAGGGCATGACTTTTTGAAAAAAGCAAATATTCTGTTTATTACCTTTGGTACGGCTTGGGTGTATCAATTGGCCGAGAGTGAAAAAATAGTTTCCAATTGTCATAAATTCCCGGCTTCGCATTTTAACCGTTTTTTATCTAAGGTAGATGATATTGTTGGGCTGTATGAAAGACTTGTGTTAAGATTAAAAGAATTTAACCCATCAATTAAGATTGTATTAACAATTAGTCCTGTTAGGCATTGGAAGGATGGGGCACATGGTAATCAATTAAGCAAGTCGATATTGCACCTGGCAGCTGATAGTTTAGTCAATCGATTCGATAATATCACCTATTTTCCTGCCTACGAACTATTGTTAGATGATTTACGAGATTATCGTTTTTATGCCGATGATTTATTGCATCCGTCGAAATTAGCCATTGAGTATATCAAGAATAAATATATTGAGGCATGGCTTGATGATGATGCAAAACAATTTATAAAGAGAATTAGCAAACTGAATAAAGCGCTAGCTCATCGGCCATTTAATAAATCTACCGAGGCTTATTCGCAATTTATTAAAAAAACAGCCACTCAATTAAAGTCATTACAAAAAGAATATTCGAATATTTCTTTGAATAAAATGACTGATTATCTCCCTGAATAAATTACGATTCGAAGGTAATGATGTAAAATAAATGTTAATTTCCTGCAAAGTTGATTTGTTTTACAATGATTATTCATAAATTGCGAATGCAAGTACCAATTAGCAGAATATACTTTAATTGGTAACCTTTAAATTCTTTTCGATTTCAAGTTGAACTTTCCCAAAAAGGGAGTTAACTTTTTGTACCTAATATTTTAGTTTATGAGTATTGAACATTTGGATAAAACCCGATTGATCAATCTGGAGTATTCGCTTTTTAAAGAGGTGCTTAGAACCAATAGAGCTGGAGCCTACTCGAGTAGCTCTATAATTGGCTGTAATACTAGGAAGTATCACGGCTTGCTGGTTGCTCCTATTGAAGAATTGGATAATGAAAGACACGTTTTATTGTCTTCACTTGATGTATCTGTGGTACAACATAACAAGTCGTTTAACCTTGGAATTCATAAGTATGGGGGTAGCCATTATGAGCCTAAAGGGCATAAGTATATGCGCGATTATGAGTTGTATCCTATTCCAAAAGCAACTTATCGCGTTGGTGGAGTTGTGTTGAAGCAAGAGCTTGTATTGGTTGAGCAAACATCGCAAGTGTTACTTCGCTATACTTTATTGGAGGCTAAGTCAGAGACTAAATTGCGATTAAAACCATTTCTGGCATTTCGACATATTCATGATTTAACGCGTCAGAATCTAAATGCTAATACACGTTATGCTTCGGTTGATAATGGTATTAGTTTGTGTCTTTACAAGGGTTTTCCTAGTTTATTTATGCAAGTGAGTAGTGATAACGAATTTGTTGCTAATCCGGATTGGTACAGAGATATTGAATATTTAAAGGAAGAACATAGGGGCTATAATTTTGTTGAAGATTTGTATGTGCCTGGGTATTTTGAATTTGATATAAGTAAAGGTGAAAGCATCGTATTTGCTGCTGGAACTGAAATGTCAGCTGTTAAAGGTTTGAAGGCTAAATTTACGAGAGAAGCTAAGAAAAGAGTGCCTCGTAATGGTTTGCTAAATAATTTACTTAATGCTGCCCAGCAATTTATTATTTGTAATGGTAAAGAGTGCAAGTTGATGGCGGGTTACCATTGGTATGGGCCGCGTTTGCGCGATACACTAGTAGCTTTACCAGGTCTTACAGTGTTTCAGGAGGATAAATCAAATTTCGCTGCCATTCTCGATAGTGCAGTAAAGGATATTAAAAAAGAGTATCTCGAAAATGATTTGTTTGCTGCGAAAGATATTGATGTGCCATTGTGGTTGTTTTGGACACTCCAAAAGTGCATAGACTATTGCGGAGTGGCTGATTTATGGGAACAATTTGGGCCAGTATTAAAAGACATTTTAAATCTATATAGAAACTTACAAACTGAGCAATGTCATTTAACTAGCAAAGGACTCATTTACGCTAAAGTTGAAAATGTGCCTTTAACCTGGATGAATGCTATTGTAGATAATCAACCGATAACGCCGCGTTACGGCATGCCAGTTGAGGTAAATGCCTTATGGTACAATGCTTTGATGTTTTCTTTAGATCTTGCCAAAGCCAACGGGGATTCAAACTTTGTTGATGAATGGCAAGCTCTAGCCGAGAGTGTTGGTAAAGCCTTTATTCAAACTTATTGGATGGAAGATGTAGCGTATCTAAAGGATAGTGTTGATGGAGATAGCTGGGAGATGGAGATTCGTCCGAACCAGATTATTGCAACTGCCTTACCTTATTCTCCATTGAATTTGGATCAAAAGAAAGCGATAGTTGATGTGGTTAAAAAAGAATTGTTGACGCCAAAAGGTATCCGAAGCTTATCGCCACAAGATCCAAAATATAAAGGTGTTATGGAGGGCGATGTTAGGCAAAGAGACCTTTCGTTGCATCAGGGAACTGTTTTCCCATGGTTAGTTTCATTCTTCATTGATACTTACTTATTTGTTCATAAGCGTGGAGGCTTGACTTTTGTACAACGCTTATTGGAAGAGTATGAAAGGGAATTAGGAGAACATTGCTTAGGGACGATATCAGAAGCTTATAATGGGAATCCGCCACATACCGCTAAGGGTTCGGTGTCAATGGCTTGGAATGTTGCGGGGATTTTGAGAGTGCTAAAAGAATTAGAAACTTACGAATAAAATTACTTCTATGAGGGTACTCATGTTTGGATGGGAATTTCCTCCTCATATCTCAGGAGGATTAGGTACGGCCTGTTACGGTCTTACCAAAGGTATATCACATATATCAGATTTGGATGTGATTTTTGTTGTTCCAAAAGCGTTTGGTGATGAAGATCAATCATCCATGAAATTGGTGGGTGCAAACGATATATCTATAAAGCATCGACAGATTGAAGTAAAACAATATTCGAAAACACTGGAGTACATTGAAGTGAATTCAAAATTAGTTCCCTATGTTGATCCTGAAGAGTTTTGGACACTCAATAGTTCCGAAGTTAGTAGCTCGCGAAAGTTTGTAAAAACAGATGAGCATGGAAGAGTTGCCTTTACAGGAAAGTACGGTGCCGATTTGCTACAGGAAATAGCCAATTATGCCGTAGTAGCTAATGTAATTGCTCAGGATAATACGTTTGACTTGATACATGCGCACGACTGGCTTACCTATCCAGCCGGTATTGCTGCTAAAGAAGCCAGCGGTAAGCCATTGGTAGTTCATGTGCATGCCACTGATTTTGATCGAAGTGGGGGAAGTGTTAATCCAACTGTTTTCGACATTGAGAAAAGAGGTATGGAAGCGGCTGATAAGGTAATTACAGTAAGCAATCTTACCCGGAAAACGGTAATTGAGAAATATGGCATTTCTCCGGAAAAAGTTGTTACGGTTTATAATGCCGTTGAGCCTACTGTTAAGAAGAAAGAACAGCCTTTCAAGAAAAATGTGGATGAGAAGATTGTAACGTTTTTGGGTCGAATCACCATGCAGAAAGGTCCGGAGTATTTTATTGAGGTAGCTAACGAGGTGTTAAAACGGGTAGATAATGTGCGATTTGTAATGGCTGGTTCGGGCGATATGATGGAAAAGATGATTCGTCGTGCAGCCAGTTTAAAGATCATGGATAAATTCCATTTCACTGGTTTTTTAAAGGGCGATGATGTGTTTTCGATGTTGCGCATGAGTGATTTATATGTGATGCCATCGGTTTCTGAACCATTTGGAATATCTCCGTTGGAAGCCATGCAGAGTTCTGTTCCTGTTCTTATATCGAACCAATCGGGAGTTGCCGAAATATTAACCTATGCCATTAAAACCAACTTTTGGGATATTGATGCCATGGCCGATGCCATACACGGAATTATTAGTTATCCTTCCTTGTCAGAAATGTTTGTTAAGCATGGGCGAGAGGAAGTGGACAATTTAAAATGGGAGAAGTCGGCTCGCGACGTTAAAAAAGTATATGAAAGTGTGTTAAATTGATTGAAACCATAGATTATGAGAAATGTTTGTCTCTATTTTCAAGTACATCAGCCTTTTCGTTTTCGACGTTATCGTTTTTTCGATATAGGTCAGGATCACTATTATTACGACGATTATACCAATGAATCCGTACTTGAAAAGGTAAAAACTAAATGTTATTTGCCAACCAACGAGTTATTGCTAAAACTTATTAAAAAGCACAAAGGGCAATTTAAAGTTTGTTTCTCCATTTCAGGTGTGGCCATTGATCAATTTCGACTGTATGCGCCCGAGGTACTCGATAGCTTTAAGGCTTTGGTCGATACCGGTCATGTTGAATTGTTAGCTGAAACTTATTCTCACTCTTTGGTAGCATTAAAAGATAAAGATGAGTTTAAGAAACAGGTTAAGCTTCATGTTGATACATTGGAAGAAACCTTTAATTATACACCAAAGGTATTTCGAAATACAGAGTTGATATATTCTGATGCCATCGGTCAGATGGTTAATGAAATGGGCTTTAGTGGTATGATTACTGAAGGTGCCAAGCACATACTTGGATGGAAGAGTCCAAACTTTATGTATTGCAATGCCATCAATCCTAAATTGAAGGTGCTGTTGAAGAACTTCATATTAAGTGATGATATAGCTTTTCGATTTGGCAATAAAGGTTGGTGCGAATGGCCACTCACCACTAAGAAATATGTGGATTGGTTGCTGAGAGTCGACGAGAAAGAAGAAGTTGTAAATCTCTTTATGGATTACGAAACCTTTGGTGAACATCAGTGGAAAGAAACTGGCATCTTTGAGTTTCTTGAGGGCTTACCTAAGGAGATACTTAAATCAAAGGAGCTTGAATTTGCAACGCCGTCTGAGTTAGTGAATGAGCTGCAGCCAGTATCAGCAATTCATGTACCCAACCCAATTAGTTGGGCGGATGAGGAGCGTGATTTAACAGCCTGGTTAGGGAACGAGATGCAACAAGAGGCATTTGATAAGCTCTATTCTCTTTTACCTAAAGTAAATCAGTGTTCGGATAAGAAACTACTTACTGATTGGCGCTACCTTCAAACGAGTGATCATTTTTATTACATGAGTACAAAATTCTTCTCAGATGGAGAGGTACATGCTTATTTTAATCCTTATGAAACACCTTACGAGGCCTTCATTAATTACATGAATGTGTTAAGCGATTTTTCGTTGAGACTAAATGCTGAGGTGCCAGAGTCAGGATCAGAGCAAGACATTGCTAACCTGACTAAAATAATTAAGAAAAAAGACGAAAAGATTCAGAAGCTTGAAAAGCGCCTTAAGAAAACAGTCAAAAAGTAATTTGAAAACAACGCACACATAATCAACCTTATTATTCCTTTAAAATTATTGCGATGAGTATCAAGAAACAATTTTTGAAGAGTCGTCCTGAGTGCAAAGTGACTTTTAAGTTAGACAGTACTGAGGCCGTAAAAAATGCGGAGTCAATTAGTATCGTTGGAGATTTTAATAATTGGGATGCCAATGATATTGCGATGGATAAATTAAAGAATGGAACTTTTACAAAGGTTTGTTATTTAGAACAAGGCAAAAGCATTCAGTTTAGGTATTTGATTGATAATGAAATTTGGGTGACCGAAGAGGAAGCTGATGGCTACGCCGATACTGGTATGGGCGACCAGCAAAAAAATGCTGTAATTGATTTATAGTTTTTGGCAATAGTGTCTTATTTCTGATTGATAAAAATGGTAGGTATGATAAGTAGCTTTTTAAAGCCTGACTATGTATTTGAGACGAGTTGGGAAGTGTGTAACAAGATGGGTGGAATACATACGGTATTGGCCACTAAAGCACAAACATTGGTGCAGGAGTTTCAGGATAAGGTCATTTTTATCGGCCCTGATGTGTGGAGAGGAAGTACTACAAATCCTGAATTTATACAAGATATTAAACTGTTTGCCGATTGGCGAGAAGAGTTAGCGCAGGAAGGAATTTCGGTTCGAATTGGCCGATGGAAAATTGTGGGCGAACCGGTGGTTGTGCTAGTCGATTTCACACCTTTTGTGCAAATGAAGGATGATATCCTGGCTAAATATTGGGAGTGGTTTAAAGTAGATAGTTTAAGCGGTCAGTGGGATTATATCGAGTCAGTTCTTTTTGGATACGCTTCAGGAAAGGTGGTTGAGAGTTTTTATCGTTTTAAATTAGGTTTGAATGATAAAGTAGTGGCTCACTACAACGAGTGGATGACTGGTTCAGGTGCTCTATACTTAAATAAGGCTTTACCACAGGTAGGTACTATTTTTACTACGCACGCTACGGTAATTGGTCGTTCACTGGCTGGTAACGGATATGCTTTCTACGATAGCTTAAGCGATTTTGATGGTGATGCCAAAGCACAAGATTTACATGTAGAGGCCAAACACTCTATGGAGAAGCAGACGGCACTTAATGTAGATTGTTTTACCACTGTTTCGGAAATTACAGCACGAGAGTGCCAGCAGTTTCATGGACGCCAAATAGACGTTGTTACTCCCAATGGTTTTGAAGAAGATTTTGTGCCGAAGGGAAAACTCTTTGATGAAAGACGAAAAATTGCTCGTGATAAATTAAAAGCCGTTGCGCAAGCTTTGTTAGGTTATGAATTAAAGCCCGACACAGTATTTGTGGCCAATAGTGGGCGATATGAATATAAGAACAAGGGCATCGATGTATTTATGGATGCTCTAAAAGAGTTAAATGAACCAAATGTTATTGACCGCGATGTTGTGGCCTTTGTACTTATTCCTGCCAATACCTATGGGCCTCGTAAGGATTTGATCGATAAACTGGAGAATCCGGATAATAATGATGTACTGGAGAATCCATTTTTGACGCACGGCCTAAATGACATTGGTTACGATCCTATCATCAATAAAATTCAGGATATTCATTTAAATAATGAGCAGGCCGATAGGGTTAAACTCATCTTCGTACCTGCCTATCTTAATAACGATGATGGCATCTTTGATATACCGTATTACGATGTGCTGATAGGGATGGATTTAACCGTATTTCCTTCTTATTATGAACCTTGGGGGTATACGCCTGTTGAGAGTTTGGCTTTTCAAATACCAACCATCACGACAAGTTTGGCAGGTTTTGGTTTGTGGGCTAAGCAGTTTTCGAAAGGGATTAATGATGGTGTAGAAGTGCTACACCGTAACGATGATAACCACATGGAAGTAGCTCACGGTGTTAGTGAGGTAATTCAAAAGTTTATTCATCTTTCCGATGATGATATAAAGATTGTTAGAGCAAAGTCACAACAGCTGGCTCAAACAGTACAATGGAATACTTTGATTAAGCATTATTTTAGTGCTTATGATATGGCTTTGAAAGCAGTAAGTAACAGAAAAGATAATTTAAGTCCAGTGTTAAAAGAAGCAAGGGTTAGAATAAAGCCACAGCCATCTGTGCAACCGATATGGAAAAAAATAATCGTTAAGTCAAAATTACCAGAGCGTTTAGCTGTGTTACATGAGCTGAGCCACAACCTTTGGTGGTCGTGGAATTATCAAGCGGCAGATCTTTATGAGGAGATTGACGAGGAATTGTGGATTGAAGTTAAGAAAAACCCTATGCTCTTGCTAGATAAAGTGTCGTATGAACGCTTGCATGAGTTGGCCGAGGATGAATCATACATCAAGAAAGTTGATAAAGTCTATGCCATGTTTCAGGCTTATATGAAACGTCCTTTTACTGATGGACCATCAATTTCCTATTTCAGTATGGAGTATGGAATTAACGATATTCTTAAAATCTACTCAGGTGGCTTAGGTGTTTTAGCTGGTGATTATTTGAAAGAAGCGAGCGATTGTGCTGTTAATATGGTAGCCGTTGGTTTATTGTACCGATATGGTTATTTCAAACAAAGTCTCTCGCTAAAAGGAGAGCAAATGGCATTGTACGATGCACAGGAGTTTTCGAACTTACCGCTCGAAGAAGTGCGAAATGAAGATGGTACTTCGGTTGAGGTGGAAATTAATATGCCAGGTAGAACTGTTTATGCCAAGGTTTGGAAAGCAATGGTGGGGCGTATTCCTCTTTACCTCTTAGATACTGATGTGCAAAACAACAATCAGGCAGATAAAGATATAACCCATAGTCTTTATGGTGGCGATTGGGAAAATCGTTTGAAGCAGGAAATATTACTCGGTATGGGTGGTATTCGAATGCTCAATCACCTAAAAATTAGGAATGAGATATACCATTGTAATGAAGGTCATGCGGCTCTGATTAATATTCAGCGCATGCTCGATTTGATGGGATGTAAATTCACCTATCAGGAAGCAATGGAATTGGTACGTGGCTCGTCTCTATTTACCACGCATACACCAGTGCCAGCAGGACACGATAAGTTTGATGAAGATTTATTACGTATTTACCTGCGTCATGTACCTGAAAAGCTTATGATATCGTGGGATGACTTTATGGATCTTGGTCGTGAAAATCCTGGTGATAAGCACGAGAAATTTAGTATGAGTAACCTCGCTGCCAAGACTTCGCAAGAAATGAATGGCGTGAGTTGGTTGCATGGTGAAGTGTCAAAAGATATGTTCCAGAATATGTGGAAGGGCTTTTATCCGAAAGAGTTGCACATCGGTTACGTAACCAATGGAGTTCATTACGGTACATGGACAGCTAAGGATATGCGCAAGTTTTATGAGTCGCAGTTCGATGATGATTTCATGAGTGATTTGGCTAATAAATCGTATTGGGAGCATATTCAGAGTATTTCGGATAGTAAGATTTGGAACATTCGCCTGGGTTTAAAAACCAAGTTGATGGATTATATAAAGGATCGAACCAATGAAAATATGGCAACGATCCATGCCGATCCGGCTACGGTTTATGAGGTGCTCGAGCGATTAGATGATAAGGCACTAACCATTGGTTTTGCAAGGCGTTTCGCAACTTATAAAAGGGCTCATCTTTTATTTACCGATACAGAACGTTTGGCTAAGATTGTGAATAATCCTGATCGTCCGGTTCAATTTATTTTTGCTGGCAAGGCACACCCTGCCGATGGAGGCGGACAAGCCTTGATTAAACACATTGTTGAAATATCGCGTCGACCTGAGTTTATAGGAAAAATCGTATTTCTTGAGAATTACGATATGGATTTGGCAAAGCGTCTGGTAAGTGGTGTTGATGTGTGGATGAATACACCAACACGACCATTGGAGGCGTCTGGTACATCTGGTCAAAAGGCTGAAATGAATGGAGTACTTAACTTTAGTGTGCTGGATGGCTGGTGGTACGAAGGTTATCGTGAGCAAGCTGGTTGGGCATTAACGGATAAGCGAACCTATAAAAATCAGGACTATCAGGATGAATTAGATGCAGCTATAATTTATAGCATTCTCGAAAATGATTTGATACCTGATTATTACAATCAGGATGAAGATGGTCTTTCAAAGACATGGTTACAGTACATCAAAAATTCGATAGCACGTATTGCACCGGATTATACTACCAAGCGAATGATGGATGATTACCGTTCGAAGTTTTATAATCCATTACAAAAACGTTTTAAATCCTTGGTTGCTGATGACTATAAGTTAGCGCGTGATTTGGCTGCCTGGAAACGTCGCGTATTAGTTGGCTGGGATGCCGTGGAAGTGCTTGATATGGAAGTGCCTGATATTGGCAAACAAGAACTGGGTATCGGCGATGCCTACCATATTCGTGTAGTGGTTGATTTGAAGCAGCTGGCCGATATTGATCTTGGACTTGAAATGGTAGTGGCCGATGCTGGCGAGGACGAAGCCTCAACCATGGTGCATACCGAGCCATTCGAAAAAGTTAAGGTTGAAGGTACCAAGGTGCATTTTGAACTCAATCACGTATTGAACTTGCCGGGCGTATTTAAGTTTGGTGTACGCATGTTCCCACATCATGAAAAATTGCCACATAAGCAGGACTTTGGCGTGATGCGTTGGTTGTAAGTTATTGTAGAAATTAAAAAAACAACAAAGCTTGCTTAATTAAGCAGGCTTTGTTGATGAATAGGATGTTATTGGGTGTTTTGCTGTTGTTTGGATTCATGTCAGAGGTGTTGGTGTCAGGTTCTAGGGGCATTGCTTTGTAACTGCCTCACATTAAATATCTAGCGCTCGAGTAATTCATGTCACGCGCTTGTGGAACCTTCTTGCACTGGTGTATGGGACTTTCCCGGCTTTGTGAAAGCTTCTAGCACTTGTGTAATGCCAATCCCAAACTTGTGAAACCTTCTTGCAGTGATGTATTATACTTTCCCATGTTTGTGAAAGCTTCCTACACTGGAGCAATACCCTTCATACGTTTGTGAAAGGTTCATGCACCCGAGTAATGACGATCACCTGTTTGCGATGCATTCTTACACTCGTGTTTTAGCGTTCTTCCATTAGCGAAAGTGCAAAAAGTAAAATTGCCGCTTTGATTATATATTAAAGAGGGCGCACAGCTCCTGTGCGATTTTTCCGCATTGTACTTTGCCTTACAACTAATTCAATATTCTAAACCCCTTCAAGCTTAAGTATTGAAAATTGGCGAAGTCAAATTTGTAGTTGCGGCTCATTAAATTTCATTGATTATAGAACGCGATGCAATCGCGCACTAGCTTAGGTGTATCTTTTTTAAAAGCGCGATATAAGGGCTTACTAGTGTTGAGTTAGGACTTCTTTCAGTCTTTTGTTTTCAGCTTTTAGGAATAGGTTTCCTAAAATAGTGATGCCTAAGAATATTGAAAATAATATAAGATTAAACTTATGAGATGTTTTTAATTCCCATCCTTCAATATAACTTACCATTGGCAATTGTTGATTGTACATTATGTTTAGACTTTCTTTATGTAGTCCAACTTTATCAGCAAATGATTGTTTGTCAACAATAAGCTCGTTAGTGTACAGCTTATCATTGATTTCATATTGGTAACTTATAATATAATTTTTAGAGTCGTTGTTTTTATTAGTATAGGAAACTGTAGATGTCGATATTTTGTTGAAAGTGAATGTTTCAATAAAAACATTTTGAGTAATAATTTGATACGATGTTTGTATCCAAAAATATCCAAATAGAATATATCCAAGGATAATAATTGTTGTAAAAATATATCTCATTCTCTTTTATGTAATTCTTTGCTCCCCTAGCTCCCGCGCGAATCTTTCGCGTGGTTTAAATGCTATCTTAAAACTACAATATTTTTCAAAACTCCTTGCTCCCCACTATAATCTCTTGCACTACTATACACATAGTCTTCTGGATAGAAAACTAGACCTTCTGCAACAGGGTTATTATGGATGTAATTTATTTTCTCATCAATTACTTTATTGCTCCAAAGCTCGATAGGTTTGTTGTCATGTCGCCAAAACTGATATCTACTAACATTCGATGTTTTGTTTCCAGCTTTTTCGAATTGCTCAAGCAACCAGTCTTTTCTACTTTCTTTAGGATTTTCTTTTATGGCTTTCACAATTACCTTGCTAGTGAACCGTTTAAAATCACCCAGTAATAATTCAGGTTTTTGATCTTTTATACTTCTGAAAACCAAATGAACATGGTTCGTCATTATGCACCACGCAAAAATCTCCATGCCTTTTTCCTTCTGGCAATAGTGCAGGCTGTCAATTAATATGTTCTTGTATTCATTTCTTGTAAATACATCGAGCCATTCAACAACGGCAAAGCTAACAAAGTACACTCCTTCTGGATTATAGAATTTGTAGTTACGGCTCATTGTTTATTGTTTTTTAAGAACGCGATACAATCGCCCACTAGCATTTTCTTTAAAAAAAAATGTTTGTTTCACTTTTGCTCGTAGCTCCCGCGCGAATCTTTCGCGTGGTTTATCAGTTATCTTTTTAATACACCCTCTTTATCTCCTGCTTTTTCAAAACCAAACAGGTTCGCGATGGCAGATACAGCAATATCTGATGTTGCTTGTTGTGTTGGTAGAGTTCAGATTTGTAGGTGTGGTATTTCGGAACCCGATTAAATCCCCCAAACTCGCCATCATCGCTTGATAATATTAACTGATGTTTGCCAGGAGCCACAGGTATACCGTAGCCTGTAAACGAACTCTCCGGGTTGAAGTTGTAAACAAACAAATAATCACCACGACTATAAGCCAATACCTGATCAGGATCATTGTCGAAACGATGAATTAATTCATGCTTTATGAGTTTTTCTTTTGCAAATAAACTGATGATGGCTTCATCGAAATTGTTGAGTTGTTGAAAGCGCAGTTCTTCATTTTCAATCAACGACCATTGACGACGCGCATATTTGTACGAGCTATTGTTGCCTGCTCTTGGGAAATCGATCCATTCGGGATGACCAAATTCGTTGCCCATAAAATTGAGGTAACCACCCGAGGCGGTTGATAGAGCTATTAAACGAATCATTTTATGTAATGAAATCGCTCTGTCGATGATGAGGTTTGGCTGATCAATAGCCATGTTGTCGTAAATCTCCTTATCCGCCAGGCGGAAGAAAATGGTTTTGTCACCCACCAAGGCCTGATCGTGCGATTCGGCATAGTTGATGGTTTCTTCTTCGATGCGGTGCTGGCTCAGTTCGTGGTATATCTGCCCAACCGACCAATCTTCGTCCTTCTTTTCTTTGATGAGTTTGATCCAGAAATCGGGAATACCCATTGATAGGCGGTAGTCAAAACCAATGCCGCCATCACTAATGTTTGCTGCTAAACCTGGGTAGGCACTCATTTCTTCAGCAATAGATAGGGCATATGGTTTTACCTCATGAATCAATTGATTGGCCAAGGTAAGATAGATGATGGCATGTGGATTACTCACTCCTCCAAAATAGTCGGCATATCCCGTAAAGTCTTTCTCCAAACCATGATCGTGGTACAACATACTTGTAACACCATCGAAACGGAAACCATCGAAGTGAAACTCTTCCAACCAATATCGGCAATTAGACAGAAGGAATTGCAGTACTTCATTTTTTTGGTAGGAAAAACATTTCGAATCCCATGCCGGATGATCTTCATCTTCGAAATACAGTGTGCGATTGCCATCGAATAAACCCAAGCCTTCCAATTCGTTTTTAACCGAATGTGAATGCACTATGTCCATTATTACAGCTATGCCTAGTTCGTGTGCTGCATCTATCAAGTGTTTCAATTCTTCAGGTGTTCCAAAGCGGGAGCTGACAGCGTAATAATTAGAAACATGGTAACCAAAACTACCATAATAAGGGTGCTCTTGAATGGCCATAAACTGAATGGTATTATAACCAAGTGCTTTTATTTTTGGAAGTATGTTAGTTCTGAATTCGTTGAAGCTGGCTACTTTCTCATCTTCAGAGGCCATACCAATGTGCGCCTCATATATTAGCGGAGTAAAGGTGTCACGTTGAATGGTGAAATCATCATCAGTCCATTGAAAATCAGCATCAGGTGACCAAACTTGTGCATTGTATATTTTCGTTTCCGGATCTTGAATGATTCGTGTGGCGTGTGAAGGAATACGGTGACCTTCACCGCCATCCCATTGAATTAATAACTTGTATAGGTCACCATGTTTCAGTACCGAACCTTTTATTTCTAACTCCCAAATCCCACCATCCTTCTGTATAAACTGATAGTTCTGATTAGCCTTCCAGTTAGATAATTCTCCAATTAAATAGATATGGGTTGCATTAGGTGCCCATTCGCGAAGCACCCAATTGTCACTTTTTCGATGTAAGCCAAGGTAAGAGTGTTGCGAGGCAAACTCGTAAAGGCTGCCGCGTAACTCGTTAATTTCGTCAAGTTTATTTTCGAAGCGAGTTTGTTGTTCCCTTAACTCTCTTTCATACGGCTTTAAATAATTATCAATTTTAATTAGATTCGGCGTGGTCATAGGCTTTTAGATTAATCCGGATTGTAATAGTTTTTCAAGATCCTCAGGTGTGTCTATCGATATGGCTTCCTGATTACTTTCTTCCACTCGAATTTGGTAGCCATTCTCCAGCCAACGTAGTTGCTCCAGAGATTCTACTTGTTCGAGTTGACCATACGGAAGTTGAGTTATTTCATTTAGTACGTCGGCTCTATAGCCATACAACCCAATGTGATTGTAGTATTGATGCTTGTTTATCCATTCATCCTTATCAACACCACGAAAAAATGGGATTGGAGAGCGACTAAAATACAAGGCTTTTTTATCGGCACTCACCACTACTTTTGGTTTGTTTTCGTTAAATAAGTCATCACTTTTGCCAATGGGTTTTACCAAGGTAGCCAGTTGTGTTTCTTTATCGTTAAAACATGCAGCCACAAGAGCAATTTGTTCAGGACTGATAAATGGTTCGTCGCCCTGAATGTTAAGCACCGCATGAAAGCTGAGTTGCTCAATAGCTTCTACTTTTTTCAAAGCTTCGGCGCAACGATCAGTTCCGCTTTGATGATCGACTGATGTCATCACTACCTTACCGCCAAAATTGATAACTGCTTTTTCGATTCGCTCATCGTCGGTAGCAACATACACATGTTCAAGTTCTTTTTTGGTTTGCTCATATACACGTTGAATCATGCTTAAGCCTCCAATGTCAGCCAAAGGTTTGCCAGGGAAACGAGTTGAACCATAACGGGCCGGAATAAGTCCTAATATTTTTTGTGTCGACATACGTTTTTAAATAATCTATATGAGGTAAATTTAAGTATAATTTTGTCTGAGCGAGTCTCTCAAAAAAAATGTTTTCTTTATTCCTGTAAAAAAGCTTGAGAATTGTAACTTTGTCAGGTTATACTGCAATTATTGCAGACTATTTTGTAGATCATGTTAAAAAGCAAATAAGTAATGGATATTCAACAAATCAAACAAAGGTTTGGCATCATAGGGAACTCATTTGGCTTAAACAGAGCCATTGATGTTGCTGTGCAGGTTGCTCCAACTGATTTAGCTGTTTTAATAAGCGGAGAATCCGGTACGGGTAAGGAAGTGTTTCCACAGATTATTCATCAGATGAGTGCGCGTAAGCATGGTTCGTATGTTGCTGTTAACTGCGGTGCCATACCCGAAGGAACCATCGATTCGGAATTATTTGGTCATGAAAAAGGCGCATTTACCGGAGCATTGACAGACCGGAAGGGTTATTTTCAAGAGGCAGATGGCGGGACTATTTTTTTGGATGAAATAGGCGAGTTGCCCTTGTCGACACAAGTACGCTTGCTGAGAGTGTTGGAAACAGGTGAATTTATGAAGGTAGGTTCATCTAAAGTACTAAAGACTGATGTGCGTGTAGTTGCTGCAACTAATGTAGATATGGATACCGCGATAAAAGAGGGCAAATTCAGAGAGGATTTATTCTATCGCCTAAATAGTGTGCCAATTAAGATGCCGCCTCTACGCGAACGTGCCGAAGATATCTATCTATTGTTCCGGAAGTTTTCAAGTGATTTTGCTAACCGTTATCGGATGCCGGCTATTCGCTTAAATGCTGAGGCAAAGGATTTGTTGATGGGTTATCGTTGGCCAGGTAATATACGTCAGTTAAAGAATATAACTGAGCAAATTTCGGTGATTGAGCAGAAGCGCGATATTGACGGAGAAGCGATAACACAATACTTACCATATCATTCAGGCGATAATTTACCAGCCATAATTAACTCGAGTGGAGATAGTAAAGCAAAATCTGCTGATTTTAATACGGAACGAGAGATTCTGTATAAGGTGCTTTTTGATATGAAGAAGGACATGGGCGATTTGAAGAAGTTGGTGCATGGATTAATGCAAGAGGGTAATGTTACAGCTCAACCCGAGCATGCCAATATTATTCAGAAGCTTTATCAGAGTGAAGATGGTGATTTTGTTCCTGAAAAGAATGTGCAATCAATAGGTTATCCGTCAGCTGCTCCAGCCGAAAGTAATGTGATTGAAGATACCGAGGAGTTTGTTGAAGAGTCATTATCTCTGGCGGATAAGGAAATAGAATTAATAAAAAAGGCACTTGATAAATACAATGGCAAGCGCAAGCAAGCGGCTAAGGATTTAGGTATTTCGGAGCGTACTTTGTATCGTAAGATCAAAGAATATAAGATAGAAGGATAGATAAGATATATAGTTTGAGCTCATTAGCTCTTGAAAAATAAAATTAGATGGCATATTTAAAAACAACTTTGATCGCACTTTTAGCTGTGGTACTCCTGAAATCCTGTTCAGTAAGTATGACAATGAGTGGAGCATCAATCCCCGAAAATATTCAATCATTCTCTGTTCAGTATTTCGATAATAGGGCGCCCTTAATTAATCCGACTCTAAGTCAGGAAATGACCGAGGGCTTAAAAGATCGTGTAACCAATGAATCCAGATTGAAATTGGATGCAAACACTGGAGATGTTGATTTCTCGGGACAGATTACGAATTACAATGTACGACCAATGGCTATTCAGGCCGATGCCTTGTCGGCTGAAACACGTTTGACAATGACCGTTAAGGTGCGTTATAAAAACTACAAAGATCCTAAAGCTAATTGGGAATCGTCGTTTTCTGCGTTTCGTGATTTTGAATCGTCGCAAAACATCAATGCAGTTGAGGCAGACTTAACCAAGGAAATGATTGAAGAAATTACCGAAAACATCTTTAACAAGGCTTTCGCCGATTGGTAGTTTAGTATATGAACAAAGCCCAGTTTTTTGACCTAGTGTCGCAGCCCAATAAGGTAGATGAAACAACACTTTCGTCGCTTAGCGAAATCGTAGATGAATTTCCATGGTTTCAGTCGGCTCGTATGCTAAGGGTTAAGAATCTGCATGTACTCGATCATGTTCGTTTTAACAGTGAGCTGAAGCAAACGGCGGCATACATAGTTGATCGGCAGCGCTTATATGATCTGGTTCATCAGCAAGAGCTGGAGCCTGAATTAGAGGATGCGGGCAGTAAAGAGCTTGATGTTGAGCCAAAAGATAAAAAGGAGTCTGTTGAAGCAACAAGAGAAGAAGTTGTTGTTTCTGATAAGCGCTCATCTTCCGTAGGTTTAACTACAAATGTTAGGTCGGTAGCCGATTATTTCCAAACAGACGATGTGTTTGAAACTAATGATGGAGTTGGTGTCGATTTTTCTAAAATTTCGGCTGCAGATAAGCCAGAAGAAGATGAGACAGAAATGGTATTGCCAAGTGCGGATTTTTTAGGATACGATTCGTCGGATTTTACGAACTATCAATTAAAAGAAGCGCTTGATCCGGAAGAGATTGAAGAGGAGAATCGCTCATTTTCTGGTTGGTTAAATGTATTGCGCCATGCGCCAATACCAAAAGATGAGGCAGAAGAAAAGCCAGTTCCCAAGAAATCGCAACAGTTGATTGATAATTTCTTAAATGTTGAAGCGCCTCGTATTGTTGCGAAACCGGTTGAAAAAACAAAGCCCGAAAGTAATGATAGGCACGAGAATAGCATTCAAGAAAACGATGATTTATTATCCGAAACATTGGCTAATATCTATATCAAGCAAAAACATTACGACAAGGCGATTGGGATTTATGAAAAGTTACGTTTGAAATATCCCGAAAAAAATGTTTACTTTGCCGAGCGAATTAGCGACCTAGAAAAATTAATTAATAATCAATAAATCGAAGATATGTCATTTATTACTATACTAATCGTTTTAGTTAGTGTCTTTTTAATTCTTATCGTATTGGTACAGAATTCTAAAGGTGGAGGATTAGCCTCAAACTTTTCAGCTTCTAACCAAGTGATGGGAGTTCGTAAAACGACCGACTTTCTTGAGAAAGCAACTTGGACTTCAGCTGGTGCACTGCTAATATTGTGTTTTGTTGCTGTTATGTTCGTTGATAAAGGAACCATTGGAGCTGCCGAAATTGATGAGAAGGTAAATGCTTTACCAACTCAGCAAGAAATGCCTGCTTTCCCAACACCTGCTCAAGGAGAACAAACGGAAGGTGATGCAACTGAAGACGGAGAATAGTTTTTAGAAGTATAAGATATTAAAGAGTGTCAAACCTAAGGGTTTGACACTTTTTTTATGTCTTTTTTTTAAGTTAAATTAAGGATCGCATCTTTATAGCCCACATTGCTATAAAGATGCGATCCTTAATTTCGGACCTCGGACTATAGGCTTCGGACTAATTAAGCAAATTCAATCTGTCAGGTAGGAGCGTTAAACTCGCTCAATTTTGTCAGTGTTAATGGCATAAATTGTCAGCCGACTGCAAAAAAGTCAGTGATTTTATTAAAAAAGCTTTATATCCTGCTTTGGCATACTTTGTGAGAAAAAGCCATCGTGAATTAATTACAAATTCGTTTAAACTTAAAAATTAATAGATATGTCAGATTTAAAAGGTAAGGTCCTAGCCGGAAAAATTTTGGTGAAGCCACAGGAAGCTGAAACAAAAACCTCAAGTGGAATCATTATTCCTGATTCAGCAAAAGAAAAACCATTGCAAGGCGAAGTAGTATTAGTTGGTGCTGCAAAGCAGGACGAAGCTATGGAAATCAAAGCTGGAGATACTGTATTGTTCGGAAAATATGGTGGTACTGAAATAAACATTGATGGTGCTGACTACTTGTTGATGTCTCAGTCTGATGTTTTGTATATCCTTTAATTAATATAATAAGTAGCAAGATTTGAGATAAAAGAATCAAGACATCGACCAGCTCTTAATGAAAAGGTTGAATCTTGATACTAGCATCTTGATGCTTGATACTCTATTTAAATAATAATAAAATGGCTAAAGAAATAAAATTTGATATTGAAGCTCGCGACCTACTTAAAAAAGGTGTTGATGAGTTAGCTAATGCAGTAAAAGTAACATTAGGCCCTAAAGGTCGCAATGTAATTATTGATCGTAAATTTGGTGCTCCAGCTATCACTAAGGATGGTGTGTCTGTTGCTAAAGAAGTTGAGTTATCTGATCCTTATGCAAACATGGGTGCGCAGATGGTAAAAGAAGTAGCTTCTAAAACTGGTGATGATGCCGGTGATGGAACAACTACAGCTACAGTATTGGCTCAATCAATCATTAGCGTTGGTTTGAAAAACGTTACTGCCGGAGCTAACCCTATGGAATTGAAAAAGGGTATTGACAAAGCGGTTAAAGCGGTTGTTGCGAGCATTAAAGAGCAAAGCCAGGAAGTTGGTGAGCACAGTGAAAAAATCAAGCAAGTAGCTACTATCTCTGCTAATAACGACACTGAAATAGGAACTTTGATTGCTGAGGCAATGGAAAAGGTGAGTAAAGAAGGTGTTATCACTGTTGAAGAAGCTAAAGGTACTGATACAACTGTTGAGGTTGTTGAAGGTATGCAATTCGACCGTGGATATATTTCTCCATATTTCGTTACTGACACTGAGAAGATGTTAGCTGATATGGAGCATCCAATGATTTTGATCCACGATAAGAAGATTTCAACAATGAAAGATCTTCTTCCGGTATTAGAAGCTACAGCACAAGCTGGTAAACCTTTGGTTATTGTTGCTGAGGATGTTGATGGTGAAGCATTGGCTACATTGGTAGTTAACCGTCTGCGTGGTTCATTAAAAGTAGCTGCTGTTAAAGCGCCTGGTTTTGGTGATCGTCGTAAAGAGATGTTGCAAGATTTAGCTGTTCTAACTGGTGGTACTGTCATCTCAGAAGAAACAGGATTGCAGTTAGAGAATGCAACACTTGAAATGCTAGGTCAAGCTGAGAAAATAACTATCGATAAAGAAAATACCACTGTTGTGAATGGTGCAGGTTCAAAAGAGGCTATCGAAGCTCGCGTGAACCAAATCAAATCACAAATTGCAAATACAACTTCTGATTACGATCGTGAGAAGTTGCAAGAGCGTTTAGCTAAGTTAGCTGGTGGTGTTGCTGTACTATATGTAGGTGCTGCTTCTGAAATGGAAATGAAAGAAAAGAAAGACCGTGTTGACGATGCATTGAGTGCAACTCGTGCTGCTGTTGAAGAAGGAATTGTTCCTGGTGGTGGTGTTGCTTTTATTCGTTCTATTAAAGCGCTTGAAGGATTAACTGGCGAAGTTGAAGACGAAACAACTGGTATCGAAATCGTAAAACGTGCCATCGAAGAGCCTTTGCGTCAAATAGTATTTAACGCAGGTAAAGAAGGTGCAGTAGTTGTACAAAAAGTGGCAGAAGGTTCAGCTGACTTTGGTTACAATGCACGTTTCGATCGTTACGAAAACCTATTGGAAAGTGGTGTAATCGATCCTGCTAAAGTAACTCGTATCGCTCTTGAGAACGCTGCTTCTATTGCAGGTATGTTCTTAACTACCGAGTGTGTATTAGTTGAAGAAAAAGAAGAAGCTGCTCCAGCTATGCCTCCTATGGGTGGTGGTATGGGTGGCGGCATGCCAGGAATGATGTAAAAAAGTTGATAGTCCCGATAGCTATCGGGATAGTCAGAAGGCAGTAGATTATATATCTTACTTATACTATTGCCCAATGTAACTACTCATATATGAAAGAGGAATCGCTTGCGGTTCCTCTTTTTTTGGTATATCAAGGGAGCGGCTCTCTTTTATCGCTTGTAAATAAAGAGCCGCTCCTTATCCACATTCGTGGTTTGTTATGGAAGGAATCCTGAAAGGATTTAAAATGAATCGAAGATCAGCGAAGCTAATAGCCCTGTACGCCGTGCAGGGGGAGTAATAATGAATTATTAAAACAACCACAACGTGGTTGAATTTTAAAAGCAATTTCCCTGTTCTCTGTGTTTTAATTTAAAGAAAATTCAAGGAAATGAGTATCTTTGCAGACTTGAAAAGTGAGGTTGAGTGAATTGGGGTGGAACGAATAGGTTAACAGGTAGTAGATGAAGAATATACGTAATTTTTGTATTATAGCCCACATTGATCATGGGAAGAGTACTCTGGCAGATCGTTTGTTGGAGTTTACAGAGACGGTTATGGGCAAAGACGCGCAGGCACAGGTTCTGGATGATATGGATATTGAGCGCGAGCGCGGTATTACCATTAAGAGTCATGCCATACAGATGGATTATGAGCTTAATGGCGAAAAATATGTGCTTAACTTGATTGATACACCTGGACACGTTGATTTCTCCTATGAGGTATCGCGTTCCATTGCTGCCTGTGAGGGTGCTTTATTAATTGTAGATGCTACTCAAGGTATACAGGCCCAAACCATTTCTAACCTTTATCAGGCCATTGAAAATGATTTAACCATCATTCCGATCTTAAATAAGATGGATCTACCAAATGCCATGCCCGAGGAAGTGGAAGATCAAATAATTGATTTGATTGGCTGCGATCGGGAAGAGATTATCAGAGCCAGTGGAAAAACTGGTGAAGGAGTAGATGATATTTTGGAAGGTATAGTGGGACGTGTTCCGGCTCCCGAAGGTGATGTCGACGGGCCTTTTCAAGGTTTGATCTTTGATTCTGTTTTTAACTCTTTCCGAGGTATTATTGCTTATTTTAAAGTGGTAAACGGCAGTGTAAAAAAAGGTGATCACGTTAAGTTCTTCAATACTGAGAAACAATATTTTTCAGATGAGCTTGGTGTATTACGTTTGGATATGGAACCTCGTAAGGAATTAAAAACAGGTGATGTTGGTTACATAATATCAGGTATTAAAACCAGTAAAGAGGTGAAGGTTGGTGACACCATCACACACGTGAAAGACGGTTGTAAAGAGGCTATCGGTGGCTTTGAGGAAGTGAAACCAATGGTTTTTGCTGGTGTTTATCCAATAGATGCCGAGGATTACGAAGATTTACGGGCCGCTATGGAAAAGCTGCAGTTGAATGATGCTTCTTTGACTTATGAGCCGGAATCTTCTGCAGCACTTGGCTTTGGCTTCCGTTGTGGCTTCCTTGGCTTATTGCACATGGAGATTATTCAGGAGCGATTAGATCGTGAGTTTGATATGGCTGTGATTACTACGGTTCCTAACGTGCCGTACATTGCGCATACAAAGAAAGGTGAGCAGATTAATGTACATACACCTTCAGAGCTTCCAGAACCTACCATACTTGATGTGGTGGAAGAACCATATATCAGAGCATCAGTTATAACTAAATCAGAATTTATCGGTCAAATAATGACACTTTGCCTTGGTAAAAGAGGTGTGCTTATGAAACAGCACTATTTAACTTCTGATAGAGTTGATATGGAGTTTGAGATGCCTTTGGCCGAAATCGTATTCGATTTTTACGATAAGTTGAAGAGTATTTCAAAAGGATATGCTTCTTTTGATTATCACCCAATAGGATTTAGAGCAGCTAAATTAGTGCGTTTGGATATCTTATTGAATAGTGAGCCGGTAGATGCCTTGTCATCTTTGATCCATTTCGATAATGCGCAGATTTTTGGCCGACGCATGTGTGAGAAGCTCAAAGAGCTAATCCCACGTCAGCAATTCGACATTGCTATTCAGGCCGCAATTGGAGCTAAAATTATTGCACGCGAAACGGTTAAGGCTGTGCGTAAGGATGTAACCGCTAAATGTTATGGTGGTGATATTTCGCGTAAGCGTAAACTGCTCGAAAAGCAGAAAAAAGGTAAGAAACGTATGAAGCAGGTGGGTAACGTTGAAGTGCCACAAAAAGCCTTCTTAGCTGTACTGAAATTAGATTAAGAAATTTTTAGTTAGATAGAAAAAGCGCATCAAAACAAATTGATGCGCTTTTTATTATCCCTCTTTATGGGACGGATGTGCTACTACTCACATTTCTTCTTTGCCGGACCAATCATGTTTTCTGGCTTTAATATTTCTTTAAGTTCATCTTCTGATAAAATGCCCTCTTCGAGTACAATTTCATAAACGCCTTTGCCGGTTTTTAAAGCCTCCTTGGCAATGCGTGTACTGTTTTTGTAACCGATGTGAGGATTAAGTGCTGTTACGATACCAATGCTTTTTAGTACCATATTTTCGCAAACATCTTCGTTAGCGGTGATGCCATCAATGCATTTGGTACGTAGTGTATCCATTCCGCGCATTAAAAACTGCATCGATTCTAATATGCTGTAGGCCAATACTGGCTCCATTACATTCAACTGTAATTGTCCTGCTTCGGCTGCAAAAGTTACCGTAAGATCGTTGCCAATTACCTTGAAACAGATTTGATTCATCACTTCAGGAATAACCGGATTTACCTTACCTGGCATAATTGATGAACCTGGTTGCATAGGTGGTAGGTTAATCTCGTTTAATCCGGCACGTGGTCCTGAAGATAATAAACGAAGGTCGTTACAGATCTTCGAAATCTTAACTGACATACGCTTTAAGGCCGATGAATAGATGACATACGAACCAGTATCAGGTGTTGCCTCAATTAAATCAGTCGCCAGCACAATTGGATAACCCGTTATTTCACATAGAAACTTAACACACGAATCAGAATAACCATCAACGGAGTTAATGCCTGTTCCAATAGCAGTAGCTCCCATGTTAACCTCGTTGAACAGGTTAGCATTCTGAGTTAGGCGAGCAATCTCTTCGCTTAATGTACATGCGTAAGCGCAAAATTCTTGCCCCAAGGTCATCGGTACGGCATCCTGCAATTGGGTACGACCCATTTTTATAACATCAGCAAATTCGTTACCTTTTTTCTTGAAGGAGCTAACCAATGCTTCCAGATGTTCAATCAATATGTAATTCATTCGAATCAACGAAAGCTTGATGGCCGTTGGATAGGCATCATTAGTTGATTGCGAAAGGTTCACAATGTCGTTTGGTGAGCAATGTTCGTATTGTCCTTTTTCGTAACCCAGTATTTCCAAGGTGCGATTGGCAATTACCTCATTGGCATTCATATTGGTTGATGTGCCAGCGCCACCCTGTATCATATCGATTGGAAATTCCGCATCGAATTTTCCATCCATCACTTCTTGACAAGCTTGAACAACCGCATCTTTCATTTGATCATTCACTAATCCCATTTCATGATTGGCTTTAATAGCGGCCATTTTGACGACTCCTAAAGCCCATATAAAATGACGGTACTGACTCAGCTGTGCCGTAGAAATGTTAAAATTCTCAACCGCGCGTTGCGTTTGTACACCGTAATAGGCGTTAATCGGAACTTGTAGTTCTCCTAGTAAATCACTTTCAATACGTGTTGCCATGCGTGACAAATTTTAAGTAATAAATTATAGCAAATGTGAGTGTTTTTGTAGGGGGGAAACATGATATATTAACGTTTTTAAAAAGTTGACATGCTTGTGTGAAAGCATTTCTTAAGCGAAAAGTGTATTTAGAGGTAAATCCCCAATTGGAAATCCCCAAGCTCTTTCAATTTGAAGAAAGTATTGCGCTTTGGCTTTAAGTTTAAAAGTAGTTATAAAGGTGCTTTTGTTGGTAATTTAGGATTGTTCTAAATAAGAGTAATGAGTCGAATGAACCACTGATTTTATCCTCATGTTTATCGAGATTATTGTAAGAATACTTCGGAAACCTGCGCCTGATGCCATTAATGAATATTAACGGCCTATTTTCTCCTCAGGGAGCTCATTAATGTATGTTAATGGGGTGTTTTCTTCTCGGGCAGCTCATTAATGTGTGTTAATGGCTGAGTTTTATTGAGAAGTGAAGTTATGCCAATAATATTAGGGCTATTTTTTCACATAAGCCATTTATCTTAAGGTTGACGATTCGAGAGTTCATCAGCTTTTTCGAATTGACCTAGGTGTTTATATAGTTCTATTAATTGTTTAGCATACTTTGGGTGTTGATCTTTTTCGTAAAGTAATACTAATTCTTTTATTGCTTTGTCACAATGTAAACCTTTATGCATGCATGAAATGCATAAGACATTCACGAGTGCTTCTTTTGCTTCAACTTTCTCGTTACTCATGAGTACCAATTGTTCAAACTGAGTAATGGCTTGATCGTATTCTTTATGCTTTAAATGGTTATTGCCCGAATAAAGTATGATCTGATAGGCTTTTTCAATTTCAAGGCTTTCACGAAGTTTTATTTTTTCTCGTCGTAACTCTTGTTTAGCGGCATAGTCATTTTTCTTTATGTTAAAATCAAGTGCGAACCCTATGAATAAAGCGATTGCAAAGATGCCAGCAGCATATCTAAAGAGTAAACGGTATCGCGTTAAAATTGTACTTTGTTTTTCTTCTTCTTCAGTAATATCTTCGTTAATGCGCCCACTTAATTTAATAGAATCTTTTGTGTATGCGTTAACATGTTCATGCTTATCGAGTGTATTGCCAATAGGTTTTCTGTCTTTCGAGAAAGGTCTTCTTGGCTTAATGGAATAGATCCACTTTTGCATGCCGAATCCCATATATCCCATAGTTAATATAGATTAGGTTTTAGATTGAATTTAAGCTTATGAAGATAATAAAAAGAGTTGTGACGTGCTATTTCAAAAAATCCAAATTGCGCTTCAATCCTTTATACTTGGTGCGCTTTAAGGCTGATTTACGAAATACTTCTTGAAACTGATCCAGTTCCATATTGTGCCAATCATCCTTACTCAATAATAGCAGGTCGGCATGGGGTGTAAATTCAGGTTCTTTGGTAGGGCGTGCCTTCCAGTTCCAAGGGCATACTTCCTGGCAAATGTCGCAACCAAAAGCCCAGTTCTCCATTTGGCCTTTAAACTCTTCTGGTATGTCATCGCGGTGTTCGATGGTGAGGTAGGAAATGCACTTGTTTGAATCTAGCTGGTAGGGGCCAATGAGTGCTTTGGTTGGACAGGCGTCAATGCAACGTTGGCAGCCGCCGCAGGCATCTTTAATTGGTGTATCTGGTTCTAATTCCAGGTTAATAATTAGCTCGCCGATCAGTACAAAGCTGCCTAGTTTTTTATGCAATAGGTTCGTGTTTTTACCTATCCAACCCAAGCCACTTTTAACTGCCCAGGCACGATCCAATAAAGGAGCCGAATCGGTAAAAAGTCGCCCATCCAAATCGGGGTATATTTCTCTCTGGATATAATCAAAGAGATCTTGCAATTTGTCTTTAATCACAAAATGGTAATCCTTTCCATAGGCATAACGGGCCAACTTAGGTGCCTCGGGATCTTTTTGAAGTTCCTTGGGTTTGTAGTTGAGCAAAACCGAAACAACGGTTTTAGCACCGTCCACCAAAAGAGCCGGATCAAGTCGTTTCTCAAAATGATTAGCCATATAGGCCATGTCCGCATGATAACCCTTATCCAACCAGGTTTTTAGATGCTGTTCATCTTCTTCAAGCTTTTCCACCTTTGCAAAGCCAATGTCCGAAAACCCCAGCCGCAGTGCTTCATCTCGTATTAGTTGTTTAGTTGCGGCAATATTGGCTTGCATCAAATTAGTTTTAGCTGATTATTAGGCCAGTTCAATTTTCTTTTCTTTACAGATGCTAACGATGGCTTGTTTTAATTTTTGAATAGATTCGACATCCATTTTCTGATAGTCAAACTCCAAGGTGCCTGCATTATTTTCCGAAAAACGTATGCTCGAAACGTTAATGTTTACCTGCTTGCAATTTTGCCATTGCAGGGTTGTTGGCTTTTTCAGGATCGAAGGTTTAAATTCAATGGCTTCAGTGCTGATATTGATGTAAGCCTTGCCCCAGAAAGTAAAAGGGTTGAAACCAAAACCCATTAGTATGTAATATAAACTGGCTGCACTAAAAAGTATTAGATGCATTGGTTTAAAAAAGTTCTCTCCTTTATACAGTCCATAAATAACCATGCCTAATAAGATGAATCCCATTGTTACTCTTAGGTAGTTAACCTTGTATTTATGGCGAAGATCGATGTGTATTTGTTTCATTGTGTTTTATTTAGATGAGAGATGTTTAGATAAGAGATTATAGAAAGTGAATTCTAATATCTTCTTTTCTAATTATACTCTGATACCTTTTTGTGTAAAGCTAAAAAAAGCCCTCGAATCGAGAGCTTTTGTATTTGAGTTTTTTTATTTGTCTTACTGTCTCCTGGTTCAACAGTCTTTTATCTATAATAAACCTAGTTCCAAAAGGGCTTCTTCCGAAAGCATATCCTTCGTCCATGGCGGATCAAAGGTAAGGTTCAAATCAACATGTGTAATGCCATCAATTGCAGCTGTCTTTTCTTGCACCTCTGCAGGCAGTGATTCAGCAACAGGACAGTTAGGAGAAGTAAGTGTCATCACAATTCGAGCCTTCCCGTCATCATCCACATCAATCTCATATATTAAACCTAAATCATATACATTAACAGGTATTTCAGGATCAAATACTGTTTTGATAGCATCAATGATTTGCGTTTCAAGTTGTAAAAATTCAGTTCCCATTTTATTCTTCTTTTTTCAATTAAACAGCTAGTGTCGCTTAATGTTTATTGAACGTGTATAGTGCGCAGTTCTTAGTGCACAGTGCCTCGTTTTTATAGATTTTTTCAAATGGCAGGTTAGCTGTTAGCCGTCAGCTTATAGCTATAAGCTTTTTACGCGCAATAACATATCCTAGCTTTCCTGTTTGGCTTTAAATGCCAAGGCGTAAATGCGCATTTGTTTTATCATGGCTACCAAGCCATTCGAGCGAGTTGGCGATAAATGTTCTTTTAATCCAATTTGCTCTACAAAGTACAATTCATTATCCAATATTTCGTCTGGCGTACGGTCGTTTAATACGCGTACCAATAATGCGACAATACCTTTGACGATGATTGCATCGCTATCGGCCATGTATTGAATTTTGCCATCTTTTAATTCTGCATGAAGCCAAACCTGTGATTGACAACCTTCGATAAGGTTGTTGCTTAGGCGATATTCTTCTTCAAAACCTTCCAGATCGTTTCCAATTTCAATTAAGTAAGAGTATTTATCCATCCAATCGTCAAACGCTCCGAACTCTTCAATAATCTCCTCTTGTATTTCTTTGATGGTCATTTGATGTCTTTTATAATTCATATCAATCACCTATGAATATTTAGTATTCATGTAATTGATTGCTTCTTATTTCTTGGGCGTAAAATTAGTTAATTTTAAACGAATCATGCAAATAGCAAACTGACGCGTTTTATACCTTCAACTAAACGATCAATTTCTTCTTTGGTATTATAAATGGCAAATGAGGCGCGCACGGTTCCAGGTATCTGATAATGCTCCATTAATGGTTGAGCGCAGTGATGTCCTGTACGAACAGCTAATCCCATCTTATCCAATAAGGTACCCATGTCAAATGGGTGAATGTTGTTGACCATAAAGGAGATAACACTCGCCTTTTCTTTGGCAGTGCCATAAAACTTAATGTTAGGAACCTGCTTTAATTGTTCGGTAGCATACTCCAGTAGTTCGTGCTCATAAGCTGCAATGACATCCAATCCAATATTTTGAACATAGTCAATAGCTGCTCCCAGTCCAATGGCACCACTGTAGTCGGGTGTGCCTGCTTCAAATTTAAATGGAAGTTCGTTAAAGGTTGTACCACTAAATGATACGGTCTTAATCATTTCGCCACCACCATGGTACGGTTCCATCTTGTTAAGCCATTCTTCCTTGCCAAATAAGGCGCCAATACCTGTGGGGCCATATAATTTGTGACCACTGAAGACGTAAAAATCACAATCCAAGGCTTGTACATCAACGGCCACATGTTGCACTGCTTGTGCACCATCAATCATTACCGGAACAGAAAGGGCATGTGCCTTATCGATTATGGTTTTAATGGGATTAATGGTTCCCAAAGCATTGGATATGTGAGCTACTGCTACAAGTTTAGTTTTTTCTGATAGAAGTTTGTCGTATTCTTCCAGAATTAACTCCCCATTCTCATTAATGGGAATTACTTTAATTACAATGCCTTTGCTTTTTTCGAGCAATTGCCAGGGTACTATGTTAGAGTGATGTTCCAATTGCGAAACAATTATCTCATCGCCTTTCTTTAAAAAGGATTCTCCAAAGGAAGTAGCCAATAAATTAATGGCTTCGGTAGTGCCACGTGTAAAGATTACCTCGTGCGAATTTCCGGCATTAATAAATTTCTGAACCTTAACTCGTGCATCCTCATAGGCTTGTGTGCAAACATTACTCAGGTGATGCACGCCACGGTGAATATTACTATTGTAAGTTGTATAAACTTCAGAGATGGCATCAATAACCTGTGTTGGTTTTTGCGTGGTTGCAGCGTTATCGAAATATGCCAAAGGTTTTCCATGTACCGTTTGTTCCAGAATCGGAAAATCCTTCCTAATGCTCTCAATATCTATACTCATTATATTGTTCTTTGTCTGTAATTATTCGTCCATCCCAAGCCAACGAGGAAAAAGCTATCATCCTTAATCCCTAATCAGTAATCCTTAATCCTTAATCCTTAATAATTAACCATTAAAGACAGCTTACAGTATTGCCTGCTTGTCCACAAACAACACACGAATCGCACTTGTCGAATTCACCTCTGAAGCGTTTTTCAACCAAGCCACGAATTTGTTCCTTAAGCGGCTCAACGCGAATCTTTTCAATCACCTCGTATGCAAAAGCAAACATCAGTAATATGCGACTTTCAGTTTCGCTAATGCCACGAGCACGAAGGTAAAACATAGCTTCGTCATCTAACTGACCAACAGTGGCACCATGGCTACACTTAACATCATCAGCATAAATTTCTAACTGCGGTTTACTATTTACTCTGGCACTTTCAGTCAACAGTAAGTTATTGTTACTCTGGTAGGCATTGGTCTTTTGCGCGTCTTTCTGAACTAATACTTTACCTGTGAAAGCTCCAGTTGCTGAGTCATCTAGTACGCCTTTGTATAATTCGAAACTTTCGCAATTTGGTTTGGCATGATCGATGAAAGTGAAATTATCGACGTGCTGGTTTTTATCACTCAGGTATAAACCGTAAACATGACTTTCACAATGTTCGTCATCCATAGTTACACGTACATTGTTACGCGTTATACCTGAATGTAAAGTCAAGCTATTGGTTAAGATGTTCGAATGTTTTTTCTGATGCACATACATGCCAGCTACCTGAGTTGTCAGGTTGTGTTGGTTTTGGATGTTATAAACATCAAAAACACTGTTTTCGGCAGCATATACCTCAGAGACACTATTAATCACAAATTTATTTGGAGAAACGGTGTGGTCGCAAAGCATCACCTTTACCTGGCTATTCTCTTCAACCACAATTAGGTTTCGTTGAAATGCCAATCGATCAGTCTCGCCATTCATGATGTTAACGATCTGAATAGGTTTGTCAAGCACAACACCTTTTGGTACATAAATGAAAGCACCATCCTGAGCAAAGGCCGTATTCATTGCCACCATCGCATCACTTTCCATAGGAGCAACTTCACCATAATGTTTCTCGAAAACCTCAGGGTGATCTTTCGCTGCCGTTCTGATGCTGCTAACCACAACACCATCAGGAAAAGCTATTTTTTCATTTTGCTCAGAGTACCAGCCATTCACCAAAAACACATTGTATGTCTCCAATTGAGGAACCTCGCAATGAAAATGATTGGTAACATTGGCATGTGCTGCTTCGCTCGAAAGTGATAGGTTAAGGCTACCTTTAAAATAGGGTTGTAGATTGGTGTATTTGTAATCTTCAACCTTGTTCGAAGGAATTCCTTTTTCCTCAAAAATTGCCATGGCTTTATCTCGTAGGGCATTCACCTTATTAGGTGCGCCACTTTCCAAAAGTGCCTTTTGGTCTTTGAAGAGCTTTGTATATTCTTCTTGCAGATTAACTACTCGGCAAGCTATATTCATATCTTTTCTTTTAAAGTATCAAGACATAAGAAAAAAGTATCAAGACTTAACTGTCTATATGTCTATAATCTATTGTCTAGAAGTCTAGTCCTCAAATTCCTTCTTAATCCAGTCGTAACCCTTTTCTTCTAATTCTAAGGCCAACTCTTTACCAGCTGATTTTACAATACGACCCTTGTACAATACATGTACAAAGTCAGGTACGATATGATCCAATAGGCGTTGATAGTGTGTAATAACAATGGTTGCATTGTCAGATGATTTTAACTTATTCACACCATTGGCAACTACGCGTAAGGCATCAATATCAAGTCCAGAATCCGTTTCGTCAAGAATAGCCAATTTAGGTTCTAACATGGCCATTTGAAAAATCTCGTTTTTCTTCTTTTCACCACCTGAGAAACCCTCATTCACCGAACGATTGGTTAGGTTTGAATCAATCTCAACCATTTTTTTCTTATCGCGCATTAGCTTTAAGAATTCGCTGGCCGAGCATGGTTCATCGCCTCTGTACTTACGATGCTCATTTACAGCAGTACGCATGAAGTTAACCATGCTAACACCTGGTATTTCTACCGGATATTGAAAGCTTAAAAACAAACCCTCGCGAGCTCTGTCTTCCGGCGCTAAGTCTAATAAGTCTTTGCCATTGAATGTAGCACTGCCTTCGCAGACTTCAAATTTATCGTTGCCAGCCAAAACGGATGAAAGAGTGCTTTTACCCGAACCATTAGGTCCCATGATACAGTGTACTTCCCCCGGTTTAACCTCAAGGTTAATGCCTCTAAGAATTTCCTTATTATCGATCTTGGCGTGTAAATCTTTTATGACTAACATATATTCTAACTGATATAATTTCTAATTAATAAAAATAATTGGTGGCTTATCCCACACTTCCTTCTAAGCTAATTTGAAGCAGCTTTTGAGCTTCAACAGCAAACTCCATTGGCAATTGATTGATGACTTCTTTAACGTAGCCATTCACAATCAAACCTACTGCATCTTCGGTACTCATGCCTCGTTGATTGCAATAGAATATTTGATCTTCACCAATTTTTGAAGTAGTTGCTTCGTGCTCTACTTTTGCCGTATTATTGACAATTTCAAGATATGGGAAAGTATGAGCGCCACACTGATCGCCTAAAAGTAAAGAGTCGCACTGACTAAAGTTTCGAGCATTTTCAGCTTTCTTAGCCACTTTTACCAAACCACGATAACTGTTCTGACTCTTACCGGCCGAAACACCCTTCGAAACAATTAAGCTTCGTGTGTTTTTGCCCAAGTGAATCATTTTTGTACCCGTATCAGCTTGTTGATGATTATTGGTTACCGCCACTGAATAAAACTCACCAACCGAATGATCACCTTGTAATACACAGCTTGGATACTTCCAGGTAACAGCAGAACCTGTTTCTACTTGTGTCCACATTACTTTTGAATAATCACCCTTACAGATAGCACGTTTGGTAACAAAATTAAAGATGCCACCCTTACCGTCTTTATCACCAGGGTACCAGTTTTGCACGGTTGAGTATTTTACTTCGGCTCGTTCCATTGTTACAATCTCAACAATGGCAGCGTGAAGCTGATTCTCATCGCGCATTGGTGCTGTACAGCCCTCAAGGTAACTTACATAACTATCGTCGTCGGCCACAATAAGCGTACGTTCAAATTGTCCTGTATTGATGGCGTTGATTCGGAAGTAAGTTGATAATTCCATCGGACAACGAACACCTTTTGGGATGTAAACAAATGAGCCATCGCTAAATACAGCTGCATTAAGTGCTGCGAAGTAATTATCGCCGTGCGGTACGACTGAACCAAGGTATTTCTTTACCAAGTCAGGGAATTCCTGAATAGCCTCACTAATGGAACAGAAAATAATGCCCTTTTCAGCCAAGGTTTCTTTATAGGTGGTTTTAACCGAAACACTATCGATGACTGCATCCACAGCAACTCCAGCCAATACCTTTTGTTCGTCCAATGGAATACCCAGCTTCTCGAAAGTAGCTACCAGATCAGGGTCTACCTCATCCATGCTTTCCAATTCTGGTTTCTTTTTAGGCGCAGCGTAAAAAATGATATCCTGAAAATCAATTTCAGGAATATTTAAATGTGCCCAATCCGGAGTCGTCATCGTTTGCCAATGGCGATATGCTTTTAAGCGAAATTCAAGCATCCATTCCGGCTCATTTTTTTTAGCCGAAATAATGCGTACCACATCTTCACTCAGACCTTTGGGAATAGTTTCCATGTCTATATCACTATGGAAACCGTATTTGTATTCACCTCCGGTTACTTCGTCTAATATCTTATTCTGATCTTCAGCCATACAAGTTCTAACAATTGTTCGTCAGTCTAACAATGATTGTTCCTATTGGTTCATTGCTAAACAGGGTTTAAAAAATACTTAATTAAAGTATCTTGAGTTCGCAAAAATATTAAATTATTTAGATTAAATAAAAATATTGCCAACATGAATTAAATCACTTTTAATTGGTGATATCTAATATGTAATCTGCTTGTTTAAAGTTTGATGCTTTAATCCAAACGGATTGTTTAGCCCAATGATATTCCAGATGCCCCTCCGGGCAGGATGAAACCTCCGGGGCGTTTGTCAAGTACTTTTTTGTACATGCCCTTAGCCATATTGCTTGCTCTGGTTTTTGCTTTTTCTGCCATCGGGCCTTCAAAGCCTTCATCAATGGTTGTTGTCCAGAGTTTTACCCATTTGTCGAAATGAGCAGTTGTTATGCTATTTTTAAATTTCTTATCAACTCCCTGGTGAGCTTGTGCAGGATTGCCATTGAAACCAGAAACTTCCAATAGGTTCAATTCCCAAAAAGAGATAAGTAGTTGAAAGTGCTCTTCCCAGGCTTCTTCTCCCTGAATACTTGCATTGAAAAATGGACCCAGAACATCATCCTTGCGCACCAATGCGTAAAAGGTACGTACTACTTTTTCTATATTATCACGATTATCCAAATCAGGTTTGCTCATCTTTGTTCATTTAATTGTCGTATGAGAGAAACAGTAAATGAATGTAATTGTTTAGCTTTAAGATTTAAACTATATTGTGGTCTGTGTATCATGCGCTTTGCAATAGGAGTTAACTTTTTTTGCAAATTGTTGTTATACTTTTAATCAAACCATAAACAATAATCTTTTTGAATCTGATTCAAGGCATATGGAGCTCAATATCCCTGCTAGGATTAAGCGAGGATGTAAGTAGAACGAATAACCGTACGGTTATACTCGGAAATCAAATTAATTTTTTAATGCTTTTGGCGGTTGTCTTTGTGCTCGTTCTGTTGCAGGTAATGCGCATTGTAGAAGGAGCTAGTATTGGTATGGGGTCAATTCGCATGTTTTTAATTCTTATCGTAAATCTGGCTTTTATTACCTTATCTAAGTATCGTAAGTTTTTCTCTGCAAAGGTCATTTTGATTTATTTACCGCCATTGTTGTTTTTGGTATTTCCTACTTTAACGGGTTTCGTTGAAGAAGAAAGTTTCTTCTATTACCCTATTGTGGTTATAGCCATGTCATTGATGCCCCAAATGTTATTGGACCTTCGAAGCGAGCGTAAATGTTACCTTTTTGCAATGGCGTTTTATACCACTTTAATTTTAGGTATTGATGTCTTGATTTATTCGTTTGCACCAAAGTCACTTCAGGTACTTGGCTTATATAAAGGTATGGTCGTATTTTATAAAAGTGCCTACTTCGTTACATTTCTATTTGTTAATATTTCCATTTATTACCTGCGCCATATTAATATGAGAATAGAAACTGACTTACATGCGGCCAATGATTTGTTGTTAGCAAAAGGTGAAGATCTGCAAAAGAAGAATGAAGCATTGGATGCAAGTATGCATAAGCTGAAGCAAGCACAACACCAGATGATACAGTCTGAGAAGATGGCTTCGCTTGGTACGCTAATGGCAGGTATTGCGCATGAGGTGAATACGCCACTAAATTATATTTCGGCGGGTAGCATTGTAGTTCAAAATGCTTTGGATGATATTGCAGATAAATCATTGTCTGCTAAAGAAGGCTTAAAAGGAGTGGCTCATGGGAAAGAAATGGTTGACCAAGGTGTTGATAAGGCTATAAATATAGTGGCCTCTTTACGCACCTTCTCATATAGTGGTAAGGCTGATAAACAATGGCATAATTTCAATGAAGTAATTGAATCAACACTTAGGTTTTTGAAGCAAAAAATACCAGCCGAACTGGAACTTAGAAAAGATTATTCTTTAGAGAAGAAGGTGCCGATGTACGCGGATAAAATTCATCAAATAGTGCTTAATTTAATTGATAATGCACTTTACGAAATTAATAAGTATGAAGGCGAAAAGCCAATTCTTCTAATTTCCACAACTGTATTTCAAAATGGGAATGGCCCCAGGGCACGTCTAACGATTTATAACACCGGTAAACCTATTGAGGAGTCGATAGGGAGTAAGATTTTCGACCCGTTTTATACTACCAAACCGCCTGGTTTAGGAACGGGACTCGGTTTGTCAACTTCCTATAAGCTGGCTTCGGAGCACAATGGCTCGTTACGTTATAAAAATACTGATGATGGAGTTGAGTTTATTCTCGAGTTGCCGCTTCTTAACTAGGAATTGTGACGCGAAAGGTAACGCCATCTTGCGTATTGATAGCTTCGATTTCCCCACTGTGATCTTGCGTGTAGGTATATGCTGTTGATAGTCCTAAGCCGGTGCCTTTGCCTGGGTCTTTTGTGGTAAAGAAAGGTTCGAAAATGTGGCCAATAACTGTTTCCTCGATCTGAGCACCACTATTGTTTATTTCAATTTGTGCCCTGCTAGGCTTATTAATTTGTTTCGTGTTTATGCTTATGGTGCCAGTATTATGGCCAATTGCTTCTATGGCATTATTGATGATGTTGAAAATGATTTGATGCATTTTGTCCTCAAAGACAGGCGTGGGTGTATTAAGTTTATAGTCTTTTTCAATGTTAATGTTCTGGCCTATTTTTGATTTAATAAACAGGAGTGTTTTGTCAATCAGGTCATTAATGTTACTGTTTTTTAATTGACTTATGCCATTGTTAGAGAATGTCATAAGCGAATGAACGATTTCTGCTGAGTTTTCCACACCCTCTTTCATCATTTTGATCGAAAGATTAATTTGTTCTTGCTTTTCAGCTTCGTTTACTGATTTGTCGTGATAATAGCTTTCAAATAAATGTAAACCAGTATTGACAAAGTTTAATGGCGTGTTTATTTCATGAGCAACGCCAGCGCTAAGTATTCCGATGGATGACATTTTTTCTGCCTGTATTAACTGTTCTTGTCTTGTTTTTAGGCTTTGTAGAGCGCTTTCGAGTTCGGTAGTTCGTTCCTCAACTTTTTCTTCTAGAATTGAAGTGAAGTTTTTCTGAAATAAGAAGTAACGATCAACAATGGCAATTGTAAAGAAAAGTACTTGGCCCATGTAACCAATTTTGATGGCTAATTGTGGGATGGCAATAGATGATGATATGTATCCCAGGTTAGTTAACACGTGCATGAAAACTGCACCTAATAAAACCAAGGTTGCCAGAGCAAAAAAACGAACATGTTTAAGCCCCATAAAGAATAAGGTGGATGTAATGATGGTGATCGCTATCCAAATAATTGGTGCGAAAATATAGGTTAACTGGTTGCCAAGTTTAAAGTGAAAGATGAAGATGACAGCTATTACAAGAGTAATTAATTTTAAGATATTAAATGTCTTTTTGGCCCACTTGGGAATTACTTGGGTGTAGAGAAATAGTGTGGCAAAATTTAAGTAAAAGAAGATGCTCCAAACGATAGTCGTATTCATTTTCTTAAGAAGAAAATCGCTCTGTCCGAATATTTCTATTGCCGGGTATAGGTTGTCGTATCCTAATTGATAGGTGATTAAAAATAATAAAGACAGCAGAAAGTTGAGGTAAAGGTTTTTTCTCAACGATAAATAAACAAAGAGTCCAAATAGAAATAGGAAGAGGGCTACTCCATAAAAGAACCAACTTAAGTTACCTATGTAGGTTTGCGTTGCAATATGATTGTCTAATGTTCTTATGTGCAAAGGTGCTCTTAGAGGCGTTTCAGATTGTATTCTGACATAGAAATCATAATCGACATTCTCAATAAGTTCAATTGAAGTATAGGATTGATGTTTTCCCAAAGAGATGGACTTTTCTCCGAGACAGCCAATCGAGATGTGTTGGTATTCGTCTTTACCTTTTGGCGAGTAGTAAATATCTACATATTCAAGAAAGTGATTGCCTGTATCGAAAATGATTTCCTTAAAATGCGTAGTTTTTTTTATAAAAGAGAATTTAAGCCAGAAAGCCGAGCGAGAGAATTGAAAGTTAATCTGATCAGATTTTAACGGAGCATACTCCGAAGTAATAGCTTCATTAATGTTTATGCTTCCGGTTTTATCCTCGAATATTTTTACATAGTTGGCCAGATTGATAGCTTCTTCTTTCTGTTGTATAACAGCAGTTTTAGCATTGGCAAATGAAAATGCAAGAAGAATTGCAACTATGGAAAATATAAACTTCATGCTTACTAATTCGGCTTAGATTGTCTGTTGTAGCTTTTATTAAAAAATCTTGACAAACGCAAAGTAAGGCATTTTCCGTATTCTCTGGTTTGAAATTTGATTAACATACTAAAAAAGAAGATGGAAAGACAAGAAAGAGATGCTTTAAGGAAGTCGCTTGTGGCTGGGTCTTGTACTATATTGTTCTTATTAGTACTTGTATTACTCGTATGATGTATGAGGGAAGGCAATGGGGTGTTTTTTGTATTTGTAATCTTGGTAGAACTGATTTAAGTAAAAATCATTTTAAGCTTACTAGTGATTGCGCGGATAAATTTATAATTTCGTTTCAGTAACATTTTATAAATCCCAATGGAAAATACCTTGCAGGAATATCCTTTTGAGTTATTAGATAAGCATATTAAGGGCGATGTGTTCTTTGATGATCCTACGCGAACTGTTTATTCAACAGATGCTTCTGCTTATAGGGAAAAACCCATTGGAGTAGTGCGTCCTCGTGATGCTAAGGATATTGAGAGTATTCTTCATTTTGCGTCGAAATATAAAGTGCCACTTATTCCCCGTGCAGCGGGTACTTCATTGGCAGGACAAGTTGTGGGCAATGGTTTGGTTGTTGACATAAGTCGTTACATGAACCGAATTCTTGAAGTTAATAAAGAAGAACGATGGGTGAGAGTTCAACCAGGTGTGGTCTTGGATGAATTAAATCAGTATCTTAAAGAATATAATTTATTTTTTGGCCCTGAAACATCAACATCAAGTAGATGTATGATGGGTGGCATGGTTGGTAATAACTCGTGTGGCGCTCATTCTATATTATATGGTAGTACAAGAGATCATACCATCGAATTAAATGGTTTTTTGTCAAATGGTGAAGAGGTTCAGTTTAAAGCCTTGCAAAAGTGGGAGTTTGAACAGAAATGTCGTTTGGATAATTTAGAAGGTGATATTTATCGTCAGGTACGAGACTTACTCACTAATAAAGACAATAGAAAAGAGATCAGAAAGGAGTTTCCACATCCTGAGATACATCGACGCAATACGGGTTATGCACTGGATTTATTATTAGATACCTTACCATTTAAGGAAGAAGGGGAGCCGTTTAATATGTGTCAGCTCTTGGCTGGTTCAGAGGGTACTCTAATGTTTACGAGTGAGATAAAATTAAATCTAGTCGATATTCCACCAAAACATAAAGGCTTGGTGTGCGTGCATCTCGATTCTTTGGAAGATGCTTTGGAAGCAAATTTGGTGGCTTTGGAATTTAAACCTGGTGCCATTGAATTAATGGATAAAACCATAATGGATCTTACCAAAGATAATCCGCTACAAGCTAAGAACCGGTTTTTTGTAGAAGGTGATCCGAAAGTGTTATTACTGGTTGAATTTGCTCGTGATACCATAGAAGAGATAGAAGAACTGTCGGCTCAAATGCAAAAAGCATTGAAGGCTAAAGAGTATGGTTATGCCTATCCTACTTTATATGGCAGTGAAATTAACAAGGTTTGGTCCTTGCGTAAAGCTGGTTTGGGTGTATTATCCAATATGCCAGGCGATAATTTGCCAGTTCCTGTAATTGAAGATACAGCTGTGCGCCCTGTTGATTTGCCAATGTTTATTGCTGAGGTAAATAAAATGTTGGAAAGACACGGTAAGGAATGTGTTTATTATGCCCATGTAGGAAGCGGAGAATTACATTTGCGCCCTGTATTAAATATGAAGGATCCGGCAGATGTGGAGCAGTTTCATCAGATAGCAAAGGATACGGCTGGTATTGTAAAAAAATACAGAGGCTCATTAAGTGGTGAACATGGTGATGGACGATTAAGGGGCGAGTTTATTGCTGACATGGTTGGGGAACACAATTATGGACTCTTCAAGGACATTAAACGGTTTTTCGATCCTGAGAATATTCTTAATCCAGGAAAGATTACGGATACACCACGTATGAATACTTCATTGCGTTACCAGAAACATACTGAGGAGCGCATTGATAAACCCGTGTTTGACTGGTCGAAAACGATGGGGATTGTTCGAGCTGCCGAAAAATGTAATGGATCGGGTGATTGTCGAAAAAGCCATCTCATTGGTGGAACCATGTGTCCCAGTTATATGGGATCTCGCGATGAACTGCAGACAACGCGCGGCAGAGCTAATATGTTACGAGAATTTTTCAATGGTAACATTCCCAATACTAAATTAGGCTACGACGAGGTGAAGTCGGTACTTGATTTATGTTTATCGTGCAAAGCATGTAAAACGGAGTGTCCGAGTAATGTGGACATGTCAAAGTTGAAAGCTGAATTCTTAAATGCTTATCATCAAAAGTATGGAATAAAGTTTAGTAGTCGTTTGGTTGCACATCTGCCAAGTATTAATCGTTTTTTTATGCTTTTCCCATACCTATATAATATAGGTGTGAATTTAAAGGTGGTAAAACGTATTAATGAATTACGATTTGGTTTTTCGAGCAAGCGCCAAATGCCAGCTTTGAATAGATTTTCATTGCGTAATTGGAGTAGTAAGAATAATAAGTTTGAAGGACAAAGCACGGTTTTATTATTTGCCGATGAGTTTACAAATTACTCTGACACGGGCATTGGAGTTGAAGCTATCCTGCTTTTAAATAGTTTAGGCTACTCGGTTAGAATTCCAAATCATTATGATAGCGCTCGTACCTTTTTATCAAAAGGCTTATTGAAAGATGCGGCTAAGTTAGCAGCTAAGAATGTGTTATCGTTAGCTGATGTTGTTGATGAGGAAGTTTCTATTATAGGATTGGAGCCTTCTGCTATCCTCACTTTAAGGGACGAATACCCGGAATTAGTGCCAGCTTATTTAAAAGATAAAGCAAAACACTTAGCTAAGCACAGTTTTACCTTTGAAGAGTTTATCGAAAGAGAGCATAAGAAAGGATTCATAAGTGAAGATTCGTTTACCCAAGAGCAAAAGTCGATTCATTTTCATGCACATTGTTATCAAAAAGCTTTATCCGAAACTTCCATTACAAAGACTATATTGGAAATTCCTAAAAACTATGAGGCAACTGAAATTCCATCAGGTTGCTGTGGTATGGCTGGTTCTTTTGGTTTTGAAAAGGATAACTATGATCTTTCAATGAAGATTGGTGAGCTGGTTTTGTTTCCAGCCGTTCGCGAACATCAGGCGTCTTCGCTAATAGTGGCTGCAGGAACATCTTGTCGTCATCAAATTAAAGATGGTACCAATGTGGAGGCGAGTCATCCAGCACAAATACTGTATGCTGCGCTTAAATAAGATTTGACTTAGTCTAAGGTATTGAGTAGATTGCATATTGCTAAACAAAGCTTTCGAAATAAGAAATAGTAAGAGTGTATTCTGTATTTATAATGTACGACTTGTAGACGTACGTTTGATCACATTTGTGTTATTGCTTACGATTTCTCGCATTCTTTGGGTGCTTGTTTTTGTGACAATTATCATAAAGTGCTAAATAACATGTTTTGAGTGTTTTTAAATAGCTGGTTGTTAATAAAATAACAAATTCAGCAAAAAGTTTAAAATTCCTTACGATTTATAAGGTTGTTATATAAAAATATCTATTTTTGACAGCATAAATATTACAATTATCCAACAAATAAATACCTATTCGATATGGATACTAAGATGAAGGAATTCATGGATAGCGTTAGAGCAAAAAACTCTAACGAGGACGAATTTTTGCAAGCAGTGCAAGAAGTTGTTGAAACAGTATGGGATTTTTACCAAGAAAATCCGCATTATAAGAAAGCCAAGATTTTGGAACGTATGACTGAGCCTGAAAGGACAATCATTTTCCGTGTACCTTGGGTTGACGATAGTGGCGAAGTACAAGTTAATCGTGGTTTCCGTGTTGAGTTTAATTCAGCAATAGGACCTTATAAAGGTGGATTACGTTTTCACCCAAGTGTAACTTTAAGTGGTCTTAAATTCTTAGGATTTGAGCAAACATTTAAAAACAGCTTGACTACACTTCCAATGGGTGGTGGTAAAGGTGGATCTGATTTCAATCCTAAAGGAAAGTCTGACTTGGAAATTATGCGTTTCTGCCAGGCATTTATGAGCGAATTGTTCCGTCATATTGGTCCTAACACAGATGTGCCTGCTGGTGATATCGGTGTTGGTGGTCGTGAGATCGGTTTCCTATATGGTCAGTATAAAAAACTACGTAACGAGTTTACTGGTGTTTTAACTGGTAAAGGTGCTGAGTTTGGTGGTAGTTTAATTCGTCCTGAAGCAACAGGTTTTGGTGCTATCTATTTCGTTCGCGAAATGTTAGCAGCTAAAGGTGAAACAATGAAAGGAAAGACTGTTTCTTTATCAGGTTTCGGTAATGTTGCATGGGGTGCTGCTTTAAAAGCTGTTGAGTACGGTGCTAAAGTAGTTACTATCTCTGGTCCTGATGGATATATTTATGATGCTGAAGGTATTTCAGGTGAGAAAATCAATTACTTATTAGAGCTTCGCGCTTCTAACCAAGATATCGTAGCTCCTTATGCTGAAAGATTCGGTGCTGAATTTATTGCAGGTAAGCGTCCATGGGAACAAAAAGTTGATATAGCTATCCCTTGTGCAATTCAAAACGAATTGAACGAAGAAGATTGTAAAACACTAATTGCAAATGGTTGTCAAATGATTGCTGAAGCATCAAATATGGGATGTACAGCTGAGGCAGCTTATTTAGCGACTGATAAAATATTATTTGCACCAGGTAAAGCAGTTAATGCTGGTGGTGTAGCAGTGTCTGGTTTGGAAATGACTCAAAACAGCATGCGTTTGAACTGGTCAGAAAAAGAAGTGGATGATCGCTTAGATCAAATCATGACTGACATTCATAATGCTTGTGTGAAGTATGGTACAGAACCAAACGGCAAAATAAATTACATCAAAGGAGCAAACATCGGTGGTTTCGTGAAAGTGGCCGACGCGATGATATCTCAAGGTGTTGTTTAAGTTTTTCTAAATGCAACAATAAAGGCCGTCTCCTCCCCGAGACGGCTTTCTTGTAAAAGGTATTAGATTTTTTTGAAGTCGCCTGTTTTACTATGTTTGCGGCTCATTAAAGAATTGAATTTTGATTGATACACATTCACATATATATTCTGAAGAATTTGATAAGGATCGCGATGAGGTAATAGCTCAGGCGAAAGCGACAGGCATTGAACAGGTTTTATTGCCTAATGTTGATGCTTCAACAGTTGATGCGATGCATCGTCTTGAAGAAGCTTATCCTGATTACTGTAAAGCTATGATGGGTTTGCATCCAACTTCGGTTAAAGCTAACTACCTGGATGAACTATCTGTTGTAGAAAGAAATTTGAAACTTAGGCCGTATATAGCCATTGGGGAAATTGGTCTTGATTTATATTGGGATAAAACATTTATTAAAGAGCAGAAAAAAGCATTTGAGCAACAAATAATCTGGGCCAAGCAATATAATTATCCAATTGTAATCCATTGCAGAGATGCCTTTGATGAGGTGTTTGACGTGTTAGATGCTCAAATTGATGATCGTTTAACTGGCGTGTTTCATAGTTTTACGGGAGATAAAGATCAGGCTCGAAAGGTGATGGCTTATAAAAACTTCAAAATTGGTATTAATGGCGTGGTAACATTCAAAAACACCACTTTACGCGAAGTTTTAAAGAAAGTGCCTTTATCATTTATTGTTATGGAAACTGATGCGCCTTATTTAGCTCCTGTGCCATATCGGGGAAAACGAAACGAACCATCTTATATTAAAAATGTAGCGGAAACGCTGGCTGGGGTTTATGAAATAACAATGGATGAGGTAATTAAAGTAAGCAATGAGAATGCGCGTAGTTTATTTAAATTATAAGGAGTAATAGTAATGGAAGAAAGAAAGATACTTATAATATATACCGGGGGTACCATTGGTATGGTAATCGATCCGGAAACAAATTCATTGGTTCCTTTTGATTTTGAGAATGTATCGAAACATGTGCCTGAGTTACGACGATTCGATTTTCAGGTGCGTAGTATTTCTTTCGAACCCTTGGTTGATTCATCTGATATGAATCCTGAAATATGGATTAAATTAGTTGGAATCATTGAGGAGAATTATTCTCAGTTTGATGGCTTTGTCATTCTGCATGGAACGGACACAATGGCCTACACTGCTAGTGCGCTTAGTTTTATGCTGAGTAATTTAAAAAAACCGGTTATATTAACAGGTAGCCAGTTACCGTTAGGAACGATCCGTACCGACGGTAAAGAAAACTTGATTACGGCTCTTGAGATTGCGGCTGCTCAAAAAAACCGTCAAGCCCTCGTTCCTGAGGTTTGTATCTATTTTAAAGATAAATTATTTAGAGGCAATAGAACCACGAAATACAATGCGGAACATTTTCACGCATTTCGGTCTGATAATTATCCGCCTTTGGCCGAGGCGGGCATACATATAAAATACAATTATCCATATATAAGGTATACGATGCTGAATGGCACGTTTCGTGTAGCAAAGAAAATGGACACCAATGTGGCGCTTTTGCGTATATTCCCGGGTATTAATAAAGATGTTGTTCGGGCTATATTAAATGCACCAAATATAAAAGCCGTGGTTCTCGAAACCTATGGCTCAGGTAACGCGCCTACAAAAAAATGGTTTTTAGAGGCCATAAAAGAGGCTGTTGATAAAGGACTTATAATACTTAATGTAACACAATGTTTGGCCGGTAGTGTTGAGATGTGGCGCTACGAAACTGGAGTTCACTTATTGGAGCTTGGTGTAGTAAGTGGTAGAGATATGACTACGGAGGCCGCGATTACAAAATTGATGTACTTGTTAGCCAATGCCGATTCTATTGAAGAGGTTAAAACGAATCTGAATAAATCACTTCAAGGTGAAATATATATTTAGAAAGTTTGTATTTGGCATTTTTTTTGTAATTTGCATCCCTGAAAAATTAAAGAATTTTGAACTCTTCCTGGTGTATTGATTTAAGGGGGGAGAGGGATGAACAGTAAAAACTATTTTGAGTATTAACAAAACTAATACGAATCAAAATTTTTAGCAGACTATGAAAAAGCTATTTGCGTTTTTAGCAGTATTTGGAATGCTGAGTCTCGGTGCTAATGCCGTATACGCTCAGGAAGATGAGAATGTAGCCGACGAAGCTACAACAGAGCAGGTTGTTGAAGAAGCAACTGCAAGTGAAGAACCAGCAGCTATGGCCGTTGAGGAAGAAGTTCCTGCCGAAGCTCCAAAAGGTATTCACAAACAGATTAAAGCCAAATTCATCGAAGGTGGTGCGATTTTTATGAGTTTCGTACTATTGTGTTTGATTTTCGGTTTGGCAATCTGTATCGAAAGAATTATTTACTTGAACTTGGCTTCTACGAATACTAAGAAGTTACTTCAAAACATCGAGAACGCGTTGAACGACGGTGGTGTTGAAGCAGCTAAAGAAGTATGTCGTAACACAAGAGGTCCGGTTGCATCTATCTTTTATCAAGGTCTTGACCGTTTCGATGAAGGAATTGATGTAGTTGAGAAATCAGTGATTTCTTACGGTTCAGTTCAAATGGGTCTTTTAGAAAAAGGTTTAACTTGGATTTCATTATTCATTGCACTAGCTCCTATGCTTGGGTTTATGGGTACTGTAATTGGTATGATTGAAGCTTTTGATAATATTCAGGCAATGGGTACTATCTCTGCATCAGCTGTAGCAGGTGGTATTAAAGTGGCGTTGATTACTACTGTATCTGGTTTGATCGTAGCTATCATTCTTCAAGTATTTTACAACTACATCGTTTCTAAAATTGATGGAATTGTTAATACAATGGAAGATGCTTCTATCTCTCTATTAGATGTTTTGGTAAAATACAACATGAAAAAATAATTGTCACTATGACTAAGCTTTCAAAAATACTAAGTATTATTCAATACGCGCTACTAGCGATAACCTTGGTGTTTGCGGGAATGTTCTTTTTCGGTGGTGAGATTGTAGGTGAGACCTATTACACACCAGTGTATACTGAATCATTTCTAAACTGGGGTAAACTGTTAGTTTTAGTTGCAGCTGGAATATCTTTATTGTTTGAAGTGTTTAATTTAATTGTGCATCCAAAAAATGCCGTTCGTACTTTAATTTCTATTGGTCTTTTACTGGTAGTTGTTTTAATTTCGTATGGTTTGGCTGACACAACACCACTTGAAATAATTGGATACCAAGGCGCTGATAATGTGCCAAGCATGTTAGCAATGGCTGGCACAATGCTATATGGAATGTACATTCTGTTCGGAGTAGCAGTAATCGCTATTCTTTATGCAGAGTTATCTCGTATGTTTAAATAAAGTACCATAATGTAATTAACAAGGTTAATTATTAGGTACTATTTAATTTAATTAGTTTATGGGAAAAAGAGACGTACAGGAAGTAAATGCAGGGTCAATGGCGGATATCGCCTTCTTATTGTTGATCTTCTTCCTTGTTACCACTACCATGGACACTGATACAGGTTTAGCACGTCTGTTACCTCCTATGCAGGAGGATCAGCCGGACGATACACCGCCCATTAAGGAGCGTAATGTATTCTCGGTACTGCTAAACAGTAACAATCAGTTGCTGGTTGAAGGTAAACAAATGAGGATTGAAGAATTGACTGAGGCTACCAAGGAGTTTATGGTAAACCCATTGGACATTGAAACTTTGCCTGAGAAAAAAGAGGTGGAAGTGGAGTTCTTTGGTTTGCAAATGATCAGCAAAGGTGTGATCTCATTGCAGAATGACCGAGGTACGGAATATCAAGCCTATCTGATGGTTCAGAATGAACTACAGAGAGCAGTTTCAGAGTTAAGAGAAGATTTGGCCAAAAGGAAATTTGGTAAAGAGTACGATAAATTGGAAACAGAAGAGCAAAAAGCGATTCGTACCATTTATCCTCAAAAAATTTCAGAGGCTGAACCTAAAAACATAGGAGGGAAAAAATAGTATGGCTAAATTCAGAAAGAAAAAGAGTGGCGGCCAAACAGCTATTAATACCGCCTCCTTACCAGATATCGTATTTATGTTGCTTTTCTTCTTTATGGTTAGTACGACCATGAAAGAGGTAGATATGAAAGTGCAGATTAAACCTGCTCAAGCAACAGAATTAGCGAAGTTGGAGAAAAAAGAATTGGTAACTTTTATTTATGTAGGTGTACCTGCTAAAAAGTTCCAATCACTCTACGGTAGTGAACCGCGTATTCAATTAAACGATCAGTTTGCAACTGTTCCGGATATTCAAAGTTACATTGCGCAAGCAAGAGATAACATGAAAGAAAGTGATCAGCCTAAGATGACAACATCTATTAAGGCCGACCGCGAATGTCCAATGGGAGTAATCACTGACATTAAGCAAGCTTTACGTAAAGCAGCTGCTTTGAAAATTAACTATTCAGCAGCAGAAAAAGTTGATGTAAAGTAGATAATTGAATCTATCATATAGAAAGAGGGATGTCGTTAGGCATCCCTTTTTTTGTTGCTATATTTTTATTCCATTTTGTTTGATTTAAAATTGTTTCTATTTTAGCGGCCTAAAGGATGACATTAGTCAGGCTTTCCAACTTCCCCCCAATATTAAATATGTAATTTTTGCAAACAAAAGTTGACATAGATATTGCCAAAGATTTCTTGGCGAAAAGAGATATAAAATCTTTTAAGGTAATTTACGACCGTTACTTTAAGGGTTTATGTTTTTTTGCAGGGCAATATTTGTCAAATGAGCAGAGTGTTGAAGATTACGTGCAGGAAGTATTTGTTTATTTATGGGAAAACGAGGTGAACATTAGTAACCCAACTAAGCTATCTGGTTATTTGTATGCTTCGGTACGGAATAAGTGTTTAAATTGCTTGCGTAAGGAGGAGCAGTATGCCCAATACAAGAGTTCGCTTGACAATATAGATGAATGGGAGGAAGATGAATCCTTACGCCTCATAAAAGCAGAAGTGTATGCCGAAATAATGCAAAGTATTGAAAAACTGCCAAAACGGGCACGCGAGGTATTTAAATTGAGTTACCTCACCCAATTGCGTGAATCGGAAATTGCGGAACGTCTATCAATAAGTGAGAATACGGTTAAGACACATAAAAAGAGGGCAAAAATGCTTTTGAAAGAAGAATTGAAACATTTGTTTTCTCTGATTTTGATTCTTAAGATTTAAAAAAGATACTTTTTTTTTAAAAGCGTTTCACCTGATTTTATTTTGAGTGTGTCATTTAATAAAGAAAACAACTTAGAATGGATCCAAAGCGTGTCATAAAATTAATTCTGAATCACTTAAAAGATGCTTTATCTTCGTCTGAAGCTATTGAGCTTGAAGAGTGGAAGAGTGGCCATGAAAAGCGTTCAGAACTTATTTCTGATATTAGTGATGAACAAAAACTATCTAAGGAACTAAGTGAATTTTCAAAAGTTGATGCTGAAAAGTCGTGGGATCAGTTGCTAAGTCGTTTGGATGTTAAATCGCATTCGAGTTCAATATTCATGATGCGATTTGTGAGAGTAGCTGCTATTTTTATTATGCTATTATCTGTGGCAGGTGCCATTTATTTATTCATACCCCAGAACAATAAGGTATTAGTTTCTGATGCCATTAGTGTGGAGCCTGGTGCTTATAATGCAGTTTTAAGCATAGAGGGTGAAGATGAAATATTATTGAATGATACATCTACAGCTGAACTTAAACGCGATAATAAATTGCTGGCCAGTGTTAAGCATGGTAAGCTTAACTATGCTTCAGATGGAAAGATAAGTTCAACTAAGATGTTGTTGATTGTGCCTGAGAAGGCGGAGTTTCAACTTGATTTATCCGATGGAACAAAAGTGTGGATGAATGCTGGTAGTATGCTTAGTTTTCACCATCCCTTTGATGCTAATAAACGTGAGGTGTATGTAGAGGGTGAGGTGTATTTTGAGGTAAAGCCCGACAAAACGAAACCATTTATAGTTGACGTTGCTGGTAAAAATGCAATTGAGGTATTAGGAACATCTTTTAATGTTAAGGCTTATCCCGAAGATCATGTGCACGAAGCCGTTTTAGTAGAGGGTAGCGTGGTTTGGAAGACTGCTATTGGTCGTGAGCGAATAATGGAACCTCAACAGCGCTTGACTTGGAATTCGAATACTTCAGATGTAGAGATCGAAAATGTAGATAGTAATATATATACGGCTTGGATAGATGGTCAGTTTGTATTTGAATCAACGCGCCTTGAGGATATAATGAAGCCTGTTAGTCGCTGGTATGGCGTTAATATTGAGTATGATGCTGAAGATATAAAGAATATGCCTTTTAGTGTGGATGTTAAGCGCTATGAAGATTTACAAACCATATTAAAGATGCTAGAAGCAACCCAGAAAATAAAGTTTGAATTAAAAGATACTGAATTATTAATCAGTCGAAAATAAAACAGGAAGTGCTGCAACACTCCCTGTTTGACCAGAACTGAAAATCAGTTCTGACTAAGTATAAACGTTAGAATACAAATCTATGAAAAAAAATCGGGAACTACTGTACCCTGATGGGAGGGGTACACCCAAAATTTACAAAGTTATGAAGTTAACATTCCTAATGCTTTTCATTACTTTATTGCATTTATCGGCATCGACCTATAGTCAGACAACCCGTCTTAAGCTTGAGGTTGAAAATATGTCGGTAAAAGATGTATTTAAGGCAATTAAAGCTCAAAGTGAGTTTACCTTCATTTATAGTGATGAAGACATTGCTGAATTAAAGGATGTGACCTTAAGCTCAGAATCAAGTTCTGTAGAGGAAGTATTAAATATATGTCTCCACAATAGTGGTTTTACCTATGAGGTGCAGGATAATGTTATCATCATTAAACCAATGCCTAAAAATTACCAACAAGAAGTAAAATTAGTTAAAGGTAAGGTAGTTGATGAGAATGGAGAACCAGTGCCGGGAGTTAATATTATTTTGGTGGAATATAATACTGGAACCATTACTGATGCAAATGGAACGTATGAGTTACGCGTGCCAAATCTTGAAACTGCTGTTAAATATACCTTTATTGGTTTTGTTGACCAAGTAGTTGAAATTGATGGCCGTACTGAAATTAACATTACGCTTCAAACTGAAGTCAGTGAGTTGGAAGGTGTTATTGTAAACGGATATTATAATAAAACTAAAGAAAGTTTTACCGGTGCGGCAACAACTATTAGTGCAGAAGATTTACAGGCTGTATCGAATACCAGTGTGTTGGATGCACTTCAGGTATATGATCCATCGTTCAAAATTGTTGATAATAATGAGTTTGGTTCTAACCCCAACCGCATGCCTGAGATTGAAGTAAGGGGTAAAGCAAGTTTTCCTGGATTAAGCGAGAGTGAGATCAGAAGTAATCCAAATCAGCCAACTTTTATTTTAGATGGTTTTGAGGTTAGTCTTGAAAAAATTTATGATTTAGATACACTAGTGACCGACTAATTTTTTAAAATGAGGGTACTCCCTAAAGGTTTCCCCTCAAAGTTGTAAATTGATTTTGCGAAACATTTTACAACA